>JAADEQ010000051.1 GCA_013153345.1 Campylobacterota bacterium
GAGCATGGGGATAGTTTTCACTATAAAGACCCAATTAATAGATTTATTAAAAAGAAGATGTTTGAGTGTAAGCTCTCCTTATATAAAAGAGATAAAAGGCGTTATCCTAAGATTAGAAATCTTTATTATATTATAAAGCCTCTTTTAAAGTTTGTTCTTTACCACTCTTTTATTAATTATATGGTAAAAAGAGCGAGGGAGAGAGGGTGTGAGGCTATAGTTTGTGGCCATTTGCATCTGCCACAAATTAAGGAGATTAAGGGGATAAAATATATAAATAGTGGAGATTGGGTAAAGCATCTAAGCTATATTGTAGAAGATAAAGATGGAGAGTTTAAATTAAAATATTTTAAGGATATAAAATGAGAAAAGTGTTACTAATAATATTTTCTTCGCTAGCTCTATTTGGAGTGGATTACTCTACTACGTTTGAGGGCAAAAGATTTATTGATAAGATGCATAAAAAGTATGGTTTCTCAAAGAGCTATATTAGATGGGTTTTATCTAATGCAGTCCATCGAGAAGATGTATTGCAAAGATATAATGGCAAAAGAAAAAATGCAACCGATTTTAGCTGGGCTAGATATAAAGATAAGATATTTATTGATGAGAGTATTGAGCTTGGCAAAGAGTTTATGAGAAAGTATAATTACTATTTGAGTAAGGCTGCAAAAAGATATGGGGTTAGTAAAGAGATAATTACAGCCTTTATTAGAGTTGAGAGTAAATTTGGGTTGTATGGGAATGAGGATAGGAGTATTGATGTATTAACTACCCTTGCTTTTAATCCAAATAGAAAGCAGCGGTTTTTTAGAAGTGAGTTAGAGAAGCTCTTTTTGGTAGCAAAAAAGAGTAATATGGATATTTTAAAGATAAGAGGCTCTTTTGCTGGGGCAATGGGGTGTGTGCAGCAGATGCCATCTATCTATTTGAAATATGGGGTTGATTTGGATAGAGATGGGGTAAAAAATCCAAACTCAATGGCCGATTGTATTGGCTCAATTGCTAAATTTCTAAGAGTTAATGGGTGGGATAACTCTAAAGAGGGGGTATATAGAGCAAAGGTTAGCTCAAAAGATTTTTTAAAACTCAAAAGTGGGGTTAGAAGCAGATATTCATATTCAACCTTGATTAAGTATGGAATCTATCCTCCTTATAAGAGTAGCTTTTATTATATTAGATTGTATGATAAATATAATAAAAAATATGATATCTTTTTGGGAGATAGCAACTATAGAGTTATAACTCTATATAACTACTCAAAGCAGTATGCCACCTCAATTGCTCTATATGCAAAAGAGTTAAAAAAATGACTATTTTAACCAGCCTTTAAGTAGTTTTTTTATAAAATCGCACAACTTTTCTAAAAAAAATTTAAAGGCAAAGCTATGGCAAGAAGATGCGAAATTACAGGAAAGGGTCCATTAACTGGATATCATGTGTCACATGCACATAATAGAACAAAAAGAAGGCAGCTTCCAAATTTAAGAACAATTAGAATTACTCTTGAAGATGGAACAAGAAAAAAGATTAGAGTAGCTGCTTCAACTCTAAGAACTCTTAGAAAAAAAGGGTTATTGAGTTAACACCCCTTTTTTCTCCCCCACCTCTTTATTTTATTAGCTTCAACTTACTATAATTTGGATATTTTTTAAAGGATTGTTATGTTTGAGATACTATCTTTAAAGGGTGGAATTGATAATTTAGATAGCTTCTTTTGTGATGGAATAAATTGTGGTTTAAGAGAAGATAGCAAACAAGGAGATTTAGCTTTTATTAGAAGTGATAAGGTTTGTAATATTGCAGCTGTTTATACTACAAACCGCTTTCAAGCAGCTCCCATAAAGTATGCTTTAAGGTATGGAAAGCTATTTGAGGGAAATTTTATCTTGGTTAATGCAAAAAATGCAAATGCAATGACTGGAAAAAAGGGAGTTGAAGATATTGAGGAGATTTTGTCCCATATTCCTAGCTCGATAAATCCAAAAAATTCTATTATGAGCTCAACTGGGGTTATTGGGTATCGTCTCCCAAAAGATAAGATTATTAATGGGCTAAAGAGATTTGATTTTAATGCAAAAAACTCTGACAGGGCTGCAAGAGCTATAATGACAACTGATAGCTTTAAAAAGGAGCTCTGTTTTAGAGTAACAATTGATGATAAAGAGAGCTTCTATATTGCAGCAATTGCTAAAGGGGCTGGGATGATAAATCCAGCGATGGCTACGATGCTCTGTTTTATAACCACAGATGCAAAGGTGCCAAAAGAGGATATGCAAGAGCTTTTAAAAGAGGCAGTTGATTTGTCGTTTAATAGAATTAGCGTTGATGGAGATACCTCAACAAATGATAGTGTATTTTTAATGGCAAATGGAAGTAGTGGGGTGTATGATAAAGAGGCTTTTAAGGAGGCGCTAAATAGAATCACATTTGAGCTTGCGATGATGATTTTAAGAGATGGGGAGGGGGCTACTAAGGTTGTGGCATTTGAGGTTGTTGGAGCAAAGAATGATAATGAGGCAAAGATTGCTGCAACAAATCTTAGCAACTCTTTGCTTGTAAAGACTGCTCTTTTTGGAGAGGACCCAAATTGGGGAAGGATTGCCTCAACAATTGGTGCTAGCAATATTGAGTGTGATGAAGAGAAGTTAAAGATTTTTTATGATGATTTATTAATCTATTCAAAAGATTATCCTGAGCTTGATAAGGAGAGGGAGGAAAAAGCGCATCAGATTATGAAAAAAGAGAGTTTTAAAATTAGATGTGACTTAGGAGTTGGAGATGGCGAATTTGTAGCATATGGGTGCGATTTGAGTTATGAGTATGTAAAAATAAATGCAGAATATCGCACTTAGATTATTAAAAATGGTATAATTTATAGAAATTTTAAAGCCTTAAAGAGAGAAATTTGAAGTTAAAGCCAAAAGTAATTTTTATTTTTTTATTTCTCTCTATTTATATATTTGCATTGGAGATTGATGAAAAGAGTGATAATCTCTCTTTGCTCCCTTACTCTTCTATCTATAT
>JAADEQ010000130.1 GCA_013153345.1 Campylobacterota bacterium
ATTAAAAGATGAGAATCTGCCAGCGCCAAAAGAGATTTTAGAAAAATTATTTTTAGATGCAAAAGGGGCAGTTGATATAATCTATGGTAAAGAGACCCCTTTCTTAAAACTTGCAAAAAGTTTTAATCTAAAAACTGCAGATGGTAAAGATATGTTAATTGAGCAAGGGGTATTGGCATTTGACTATTTTACAAACCATCGCTTTGATTTAGAAGAGATTAAAAAAATTATGCAAGAGGCATTGAGGGAGTATTAAATAACCCAAAAAGGGTTATTTATTTAGAGCTTCAACAGCTTCTAGCATCTTTAGACCAGCTTCATTAACGCTGTTTCTTCCAAGAAATTTTGCTTCTCTTGCTGCTGTATAAGCTTTTTCAAAAGATTCAGGGCTTAGGCCACTCTTTTTAATTGCCTCTTTAATATTTTTTGGCAAGATTCTAATTTTTTGCTCTTTTACATACATACTTCCAACTTCAGCAATTGCCTTTACAACTCTGTAAATTGTTGGATTTACTGGATATCCAAACCCTTCAGGCACACCGCTTAAAGCTGTATCCATTAATTTTCCAAACTCTGTTTCAATAATATGCCCATCTGGCATTATCTCAATAAAACCTTTAGCTTCAAGTTTATCAAGAGCTTCAAGGCGTTTAGTTTTTTCATCTTCGCTATCTAAATCTAAAAGCTCATCAATTGTAAGGCCTTTATCTGGAATCATTTTAAAAATGTCCATCTCATATCTTGAGATATATGGAAGCTTTTTAGAATCAGCCAACTCTTCATACATAAGTCCAGATTTTGTTGGCTCAAACTCTCCAAGAACTCTTTCTTTTTTAGCCTCTAAAATCCATTCTCTATTTGGTGAGCTAAATATCTTATTTGAGATTGTTAGTGTCTTTAAACTCCAAGAGTGAATTGCTCTCTCATCTAATGTTTGGTCTTCTAGAACTTTTTGACCATTTTCAGTAATTAGATAGATAGTTTTGCCCTTATCATTAACTCCCTCTTCAATTAGACCAAACGCTTCAAGAGAGTATAGATAACTTCTTAAATCAAAATTATCATCAAACCACTTCTCATTATTTTTAATCTCTTGAAGTTTTTGAACAAGCTCTTGCTTTTTCTTCGGCATCTCTTTTAATCTTCTGCCATATTTGTTAATTAGCTTTTCAATCTCTTTTACTTTTCTCTCAACAAGCTCTCTGTGGATATTTTCAAATGTAGGCACATCTTCTGGATTGCTTTGTGCATTTACTTTCCAAATTTTATCAATTGCTTTTAGAGTTTGAACCTCTTCAAGCTCAATTGCAAAGCTCTTTAGCTCTTTTTCAATCTTATCTCTAAAGATTCTATAAACCTCAAGCGCCCACTCTCCAGCAATACTTAATGTATCGCTATCAAGCAGATATCCAAGCGCTTCAAGCTCAACTAAAGTATCTAAATCAACCTCTTCACCATCAGCTACTTTTGCAATTGACTCTAAAATAGAGATATCTAAAACACTTCCCTCACTTGCAAATCCACCATAGGTTAATGTATTTTTAACTGCTTGTCCAAGCTCGCTAAAAGTATAGTAATCTCCATTTGGCATTGAGTAAGCAATTAGTCTCATCGCCTCAAGTAGGTCTTTTTTATTACCTTCTACTAATAGATAGTGTGAATTTGTTGGACCCATTGGAGATTTTTTAATATATTCAGCAAGCTGGGCATCAATTGCAAGTTCAGGTTCAGTTATATTATAAGCATCATAAAGCTCTTTTGCAGCCTCAGTAATAGTTCCATCTTCATTTGCAAAGCCTCTTCTTTTTAGCTCTTCAAATGTTACTTTTGTAGTTTTATCTTTATTTTTAATAGCGCCATCAATCATTGCAATAATTTTGCTACCAACAACTTTAAAGTTGTCATCTTCATTTTCAAAATGCTCTTTAATTTTATCCATTACATTTGCAACGATTGCACCGCTATAAGTTAACTCAATCTTAGCAGGGATTGGAAATCTAACCAATCCGCTGAAGTTTAATTCTTGAACTGCATCAGAGTTTAGTTTCTCTACATTAATTGTTTTATCATCACTTTTATGTAAAGCTAATAAAATCTTAGCCGCCTCTTTTTTAATTATCATCCTTGCGCTTCTCCTTTTTCAACTTTTTGCTCTTGTGGTTGGCTACTACTTTCATCAAGTTCTTTTTCTATCTCTTCAATATTTTCAGCCATTGTTAGTAGGATAATTCCATCAAAAAATAGACTAATACCCACATATAATCCTACTAAATATAGTGAGCTAAATGGCCATTTCCAAATAAAAATAAATGAAAGAATTAGCGATAAAAGCCCATTTAGAGCTATTAGCCACCAACCCTTCTCACCTTTTTGCTTCCAAGCAAGTGAGAATGAAAGTATAGCATCAACTAGCAAATATGCAGCTAAAATAATTCCAAGAGCAGCAACTCCAGGCAAAGGATTTAGGAATGTTAAAATTGCTGTTACTACAAATAGAATCGATTTTAGCCATCCAAGCCAATCTTTCTTATTGGTTTGGTATGTATGTACTCCAATAAAAATACCACTAAAAAGAAGCAGCCAAGCAACAAAATATGCCGTTGTAAATGACATAAATACTGGGAAAATAATTCCAAGAGTTCCTAAAATAATAAAGAAAATTCCGTATACTTTTGAGTATTTCTCAAAGTTTTTAAGCATCTCTTTATTGTTAATAAAATTTTTATATCCAACCATTTTTTTCTCCTTTTTTTAATAAGATTTTTTATAGAGTTAAATCCATAATCTGCTTAGCCCTCTCAATTGCTTCATGAGATACAAGTCTTTCATGGTGAATCTCTTTAATTGTTCTTGCTAAAACTAAAGTCAATCCTCCAACAATATTTACTAAATCTTTTTCAAGCTCAATCTCTAGCTCATATAGTGGAGGGTGAGTTGCTAAGCGGTCTAAAATATCTTTTAAATCAAGCTCTTGGTCAAGCTTTTTAAACTCATCAATTGTTTGCTCTAAACCTTTT
>JAADEQ010000088.1 GCA_013153345.1 Campylobacterota bacterium
GCTGCTGGAGCTGCTGCTGGCACTACTGGCTCTTGAACAGGTTCAACAGGAGCAATATCACCGCCAGCATATATCAGTCCGCTAGCTATTACTGAAAGTAATAAACCTCTTTTCATTGTAAATCTCCTTGTTTTTTTGTTTACATCTGCAAGTATATCACAAATTTTTTAAATAAGTCAAATAATTTAGCTCTTTTTACTTAAAAAGTAAATGAAAAATTAATATATTGAGAAGATGTTAACTTTTGTTACGCTTCTTCTTCTTTAAAAGCTTCAAATTTTCGGGATTATTTAAAAGTATACTCATAGAATCTAGCTTCTCTAATATCTCTTTTTTATTAATTGGCTCAAAATAGCTAATAGTTAAAATTGTATCTTTTATTAGAATTTGATGAATTGCCTCAAGCGGAATTGTTAAAAATGAGCCAAAATTCTCAACCCCAAAACCAGCCTCAATATAAAAATTATCCTCATCAATTTTTGCACTCTCAAAGGTATAATTTGCAATTAAAAAAAGAGCTAACTTATCAAATTCAATAATCTCTTTTGGAATAGGTGGCTCAAAATCTATAACATTAGTATAAGCTACAATTGAAAACTCAATTCCCTCTCTTAATAAAAACTCAATTGTATTATAGTTATTTTTTTTAACCAACTCTTCATACGCTTTTGATTTAAATATCTTATTTAGTTCAACTCTCTCTTCCATATTAATCCTCTACTTTAAAATTCTAAAATCAACCATTGCATTAAGCAAAGCAACTCCATTACACTTTGCTAAACTTTTATAAGAGACCTCTTCTCTTTTTAAAATATAACTAAATCTTTTTAGCGCTGTCCCTTCTAACAAGACTTTCTTTGGCGAAATCCAATAATCTTTAAAAAGCGCAATATTTCCAATTGTAAAATCTCTTAAATAGCCATTTTGAGTTATAATAAACTCATCGCTATCAAATTTTTTATAAAGATACTCAAAAAAATCTCTATTTAAATATTTAAAAGAGTACTCAAACTCTTTATTTTCAATTAATAAAATCTTTTTAATATTTTTTGGCTTATAAGAGTGATAACTAATATCAACTACGCCTTCTTTATTATATACTACTTTTATCCTTAAAAGCTTATTTAGCGGGGGCTTTATTATATCTTTTAGATTAAATTTTACAGAAGTTTTATAAAAATCCTTATAGGCTCTATTCACTCTTTCTTGATGATAAGAAAGATTAAGTGGCTTTTTATCAACACTTTTTATTGTCTCAAAAAGAGTGGTGCATTGTTTTTGATTAAACCAAACCTCAATTGGCTCATTATTAATCTCTACCATCTCTTAGAGCCCTTGCAATTAGCTCAATTGGATTTTTAAACTCAACATCAATATTATTTTGATATAAAGAGTTGCTAATTTGCATTCTACACGCACTACACTCAGCACTAACAATATTAGCTTTTGTTTCTTCAATCATTTTTGCCTTTGGAAGGCCAGCTTTTTGAGCCAACTCAAACTTTTCTGTTTGCATTGTAACCCCACCAAATCCGCAACACCTATTTGAATCGCTCATCTCTTCAATTTTAAAAGCGCTTTTTAAAAGCTCCCTTGGCTCTTTTTCTATTCCTTGAACCTTTTTTGCATGGCATGCATCATGATAAGTTATAACCTCATCAAACCAAGCCCCCTTTTTATCCAAAAGCTCTTTTAGATTGGTATATTTATATAGATACTCTGTGGCCATAAATATCTTTTTATTAAGCTCTCTTGCCCTTTTTGCCCAATCCTCCATCCCTCTATTTCTAAAAAATACCTCCCAATCATGCTTTATCATAGCAGAACAGGTTGCTTCTGGAATAATCATTGCATCAATCTCATCAAAAAAGCTCTCAAAATACTCAATATTTTGCTTTGCCAAAACCTCAACCGTATAAAAATCCCCAGTAAAATATGCAGGAGCCGCGCAACATTTTTGCTTTTTTGGAATAAAAATCTCAATATCAAGCGCTTTTAACACCTCAACTAAACTATCACCAATCTCAGTATAGTTATAGTTTGCCAAACACCCAATAAAGATTGCAACTCTTTGCTTTTTGCCCTTAATTTTGCTTGGATATTTATTTAAAAAGCTCTTTTTGCTAAGGCTTGGCAAAAGGCGGTCTGTTTTTATAATTGGCAGATTAAACCTTGCAACCATTCCCTTATTCTCAACACTCTTAAAGCCACAACTCTTAAATGCCCATCCAAGCTTCATCATAATATCCATTAAGAAGCGGTGGCGAAGAAGCGTAAAAAAGGCTCTCTTAAACCAAGCAATACCATACTTTTTTGCAATATCGGCTCTAACCTCTTCAATTACCATATCTGTTGGCAAACTATTTGGACAAACATCAGTGCAGTGAGTACACAAAAAGCAGCTCTCAAAAATATCCTTTGCACTCTCATCTAACTCAAGCTCCCCCTTCTCATAAGCCCCAAGCAAATCAATAAAACCCCTTGGGCTTGTTGTCTCATCTGGATTTATAAGATGAATTGTACATCCTGGAATGCACTTTCCACACTTTATACACTCATCACTAATCTTGCTAAAGTTAAACTTTTCACTCATACCCTACACCGTCTTTGAAAAACTCTTTTTATTTCCAATATATTTTTGCATATAAGCATCAAACGCCATTGCAATATTTCTAATTAAAAGCGCTCCTGTCTCACTTACCTCTATCTTTTTATCATCTATTTTAACTAACCCCTCATCAACAAACTCTTTTAGTTTTTCTAAATCTTTTTCAAAATACTCTTTAAAATCAATTCCTAACTCTTTTTCAACTCTTTTTATATCAATTGAAAAGTTTGCCATAAGCTCCATAATTACAGCTTTTCTAATAAAATCATCATCATCTAAAACAACACCCCTCTCAAATGGCAAAAGCCCCTTATCAATCTTTTCTTCATAAACTTTCATATCTTTTGTATTTTGAGCATAATATCTCTTTCCCTCTCCAATGCTTGTTAGTCCAATTCCAATTAGATTTGCTCCACCTTTTGTGGTATAGCCTTGAAAGTTTCTATGAAGCTCCCCTTTTGAAATTGCACCAAATAGCTCATCATCTGGCTTTGCAAAATGGTCCATCCCAATCATCTTATATCCATTATTTGTAAAAAAATCAATTGTATATTTAAAGATTTTTAGCTTTTCCCCAGGGCTTGGCAAGGTTGTCTCATCAAACTTTCTCATTGTCTTTTTTAGCCAAGGAACATGCGCATAATTAAATACTGCAACTCTATTTGGATTTAGCTCTTTAATCTTTTCTAAAGTCTTTTTAAAGCTCTCTAAACTCTGATAAGGAAGGCCATAAATTAAATCTATATTAATACTCTCAACCCCATACTCTCTTGCTAAATCAACTGCATCTTTTGTCTGCTTAAAACCTTGAATCCTATGGACTGCCTCTTGCACCCTTTCATCAAAATCTTGAACTCCAAAGCTCACTCTATTAAAGCCATGCTTCTTAAAGATTTCCATATGCTCTTTATTAAAAAATCTTGGGTCTATCTCAACACTAATCTCAGCATCCTTGCTCCAGTTTGGAAACTTAGATTTTAGATGAGTCATTATAAAATCAAGCTCATTTGCACTATAATAAGTTGGAGTCCCCCCTCCAAAATGAAACTGCACAATTTCTCTATTTGTATCAATAGTAGTTGCTAAAATATCAATCTCTTTTTTTAAATACTCAATATACCTGCTCATTTTTGAGTGTTTTGAGGTAAATACAACATTGCATCCACAAAAATAGCAAGCGCTTCTGCAAAATGGCAAATGAACATATAAAGATAGCTTCTCTTTGCCCTCTTTTAAAAAGTTTATATAATCTTCATATTTAAACTCTTCATTAAACTCAAGCGCAGTTGGATAGCTTGTATATCTTGGGCCCGGTTTTGAATATTTGCTAAATTGCTCTAAATTTATACTCAATTCTCATCCCTTTTTTTATCTAACCATACCATTATCCCTTTTTGGGCATGGAGTCTATTTTCTGCCTCTAAAAAAATCTCATCAGCGTGCTTTTCAAACACCTCTTCACTAACCTCATACCCTTTATATGCAGGAAGGCAGTGAAGAAAAATAGCGTCACTCTTTGCCAGAGCCATTAGGTTGCTATCAACCATAAAGCCTTGAAAATCTTTTAATCTTTTCTCTTTCTCATCCTCTTGTCCCATTGAGACCCAAGTATCAGTTGTTACAACATCAGCCCCGATAACAGCTTCTTTTGGATTATTTAAAAATATTAGTTTCGCTCCACTTTTTTTTGCCAGCTCTAAAGCATTCTTTACAATTTTCTCATCTGGCTCATACCCTTTTGGAGTAGCAACCCTTAGCTCAAACCCCATAATTGCTGCTAAATTTATCCAAGAGTGAGCCATATTATTTCCATCTCCAATATATGCTACAATTGGATTATTAGCTTTATTTAACTCTATCATTGTTAGAAAATCAGCCATTAATTGAACAGGATGAAAGCTATCAGTTAAGCCATTAATAACAGGAACTTTTGAGTATTTTGCAAACTCTTCAAGCTCATCTTGAGCGTATGTTCTAATCATTATCATATCAACCATTGAGCTAATTACTCTTGCAGTATCTTTTAGCGGCTCTCCTCTTCCAAGTTGCAAATCATTTTTTGATAAAAATAGCCCAATTCCTCCAAGTTGATATATTCCAACCTCAAAACTAACCCGGGTTCTTGTTGAGCTCTTTTCAAATATCATTCCAAGTGTTTGTTTTTGTAAATATGGCACAAACTCTTTATTTTTTGTTTGAGCCTTTATCTTTATAGCTAAATCAATCATCTCAAGCAGTTCATCTTTAGTAAAATCAGTTAGCTTTAAAAAGTGTCTCATAGCTTCATCCTGTTTATAAAATAAGGAAGTATTTTACCATAATTAATTTAATTTGAAAAATTTTGATTTTTTTAAAAAAAGAGCGATTATATGAGAATAATTTATGATATAATTTTTTCTACTTTATCTTTGAAGGAAAAATTAATGAAATACCTCAAATATATGGGAGCATTTGCCATATTTTTTGCTCTAAATGGATGTAGCGGAGTCAATCCTCAAACAGCTCAAGTAATAGACTCTCCAGTAGAGGGGCTCGAGTATCAATGTGCTGGATTAGTAAAATATACCGATTCTAATGGAATAGCAATTTGCGAACATATGCCAATGGGATTTAAAGTTGGAGAGATTATTTTTGGACTTGTAAAAAAAGTCCCAGCAGATGGAATTATAGTGCCTCAAGATATGGTAGGGGTTAGTAGGGATAATTTAGAAGATGAAAATGTAAAAAAGATTGTTGTAATTCTTCAAAGTCTTGATGAGGACCAAAATCCAGAAAATGGAATCAAAATAACTCCTGAAGTTAGAGAGAAACTAGATATTTTTATAGATATAAAAACAACCTCTCTAGAAGATATTAAAGAGCTAATTGAAGCTCAACTAGGAGAGGCTATCTTTAAAGATGAAGAGGAGGCAATTGAGCATCTAAAAAAAAGTATGAAAAAATATAATATTCTTCCTTAAATTTAATCTATTTAACCAAACTCTCCAACTCTTTCTCATCTTTAGCATAATTTATCTTTTTAACTCTTCTTTTATCCAAATCAATTACAATAACTTTGGTAGTATCTCTATTCTCTTTTAGCTTTTTTGCCATCTCTTTATCATATATTAAGAGTAGAGGATAGTTGCTCTTTTTAAAATCTGGCATAGCAAAGGTATTTAGAATAAAAGTTGGCATCTTGCTAACATCTGCAACTGCAACTGCTTTTTTCTCCTCTAAAAATCCTTTTTTCTTATTTGCCATAAATGATTTAAAGGTATGGCCTGTCTCCTTTGTAAATACAAAGATAAGCTTTTTTGTATCATCACTTAACTCATGAGCTCTATTAAATTGGTCTGGTAGTTTAAACTCTATCTTTGAGCCTATATCAAATGGCTTATCTTGAGGGGTTATCTTAAGATAATATTTAGTTGGATCATAATTGCTCTTTGAGTTAATTGCAAATAAAACTCCTGCTCCAATAACCAAAATAGCTACTAAAGCTAATATAATCTTTTTCATCTTTGCTCCTTTTTTAGCTATTTATATCCAAATTTATATAAGTGCCAACTTTAAATCCTTGATTTTTTATCCTAATTAACTCTTTTCCAACCAAAATTGTTGCAAACTCATCCTCTATCTCAATTACTTTTCCTCTAATATATGGCTTAATAAAGCTCTTTTTAGCCTTTATATATTCAACCCTACCCCTATCTATATTTGCTATAAAATCGGCCATACTAAATACCTCTGATAAGTCGTGGCTAACTAATAGGGTAGTAATATTAAATCTCTTAATTATCTCTTTGGTTTGAATTTGGAGTCTCTCTTTTGTCTTTGAGTCTAATGCTGAGAGGGGCTCATCTAGCAAAAGTAGTTTTGGTCTTTTAATTAGAGCCCTAACCAAAGCCACTCTCTGCTTTTGCCCCCCACTTAACTCATTTGGGTATCTATCTTTTAAACTATATAGCCCAACCATCTCTAAGAGCTCTTTTGCAAACTCCTTATCTCTTTTTACAAATAATAAGTTATCAATTACACTCATATTGCTAAATAGGGCATAATCTTGAAATACAAATCCTATATCTCTCTTTTGAGGGGGCAAAAATATCTTGCTATTTTGATATATTTTATCTTCAATAATAATTTCTGCTTTGCTCTTTTCTAATCCAGCTATTACTCTAAGCAAAGTGGTCTTTCCACTTCCACTCTCCCCTGTAATTGCAGTAATCTTTTTTGGCTCAATCTCTAAATCTATATTTAGCTCAAACTCCCTTAAGGGCTTAGAGATATTAATCTTAATCACCTATTTTACCTTAAACTTTCTATTTAAAATATAGACAACTAAAAGAGTAATAAATGAAAAAGCTAGCAATATAGCGCTATATATATGAGCCCCTTTATAATCTAGACTCTCTACCATCTCATATATTGCAATAGAGGCTACTTTTGTCTCCCCCTCAATTGAGCCTCCAACCATCAATACAACTCCAAACTCTCCAATAGTATGGGCAAAGGTAATAATTAAAGCAGTCATTAGAGCTGGCTTTATATTTGGAAGAGCCACTTTAAATAGAGTAGTAATAACCCCTTTGCCACTAATAAAACTTGCTTCAATCATACTCTTATTTAAAGATTCAAATCCACTTTGCAAAGGTTGAACCATAAATGGAAAAGAGTATATTACACTAGCAACTACCAAGCCACTAAAGCTAAAGATTAGCTCTATATTAAAATATTTTTCTAAAAACTCTCCAATAGCTGAATTTTTAGATAAAAATACCAAGAGATAAAACCCCAAAACTGAGGGGGGCAATACAATAGGAAGAGCAATAATAGCCTCAATAAATGGCTTGAGTTTGCTCTTTGAGAAGGCTAGATACCAAGCAATTGGCAAGGAGATAAAAAATAAGATAGCTGTTGTTATTGCAGCAAGCTTAAAAGAGAGGATAAATGGAGTAAAATTTAGCTCTTCCATTCTCTTTTAAATCTCTACTCTCCAAAGAATTGCAATCTCATCAATATCAATTAGACTCTTTCTTGGCTTAATAAAAAAGCTCTCAATTGGGTAGTTTTGTAGTGAATATTTCTCATCAATCTCTTCAATCTTCTCTTCAAGCTCTCTCTCAAGCTCTCTTATTTTATCCTCAAGCTCCTCAACTCTAGCCTCAGCCAAGCTTAAATCACTTCTTTCTTTTAAAACTCTTCCCCCTTTATTTACTGCTGTAGTTATCTTAGTAGCACTTCCTCTTCCAAATAGAGCACTAATTAAAGAGATTCCAGCACTAATTAAGGAGTTGGTCTGGTCGGCTTTCTCTTTTTCTACCTTTTGGAGCGCCTTTTGAAGCTGCTCTTGAACTCTTTTAATCTTCTTATCATATCTCTCTTGAAGCTTTGCAATCTCCTCTTCTTTCTTCTCTTGCAAGATATCATTTACTCTTACTACAAAATCATCATAACTCTCGCCAATCTCTGATTCCATCCTTAAACGCTTGCACCTATAAAGCTCAAGCTTATAGTGAGTATAGATATAATCTTTTAACTCTTTTGAGCACCTTTTTAGATTTTTATCCTTTAAGATAGAAGGTGGCAAAGCTCTAAACTTCGCATTAGCTGGCTTTTTTGTTGAAAAAGAATCAAGTGGCTCTTCTAACTCTAGTGCATCTTCCCAACTACAATCCTCTAAAGCCTCTATATATAAATTTAACTCCTCTTTCTTATCAATTCCTCTTCTTGCATCAATATAGTGAAAATTAACATTAGCTGCGATTGTTGGGTAGTATCTTCCTTTTTTGCTAATATCAACTTCAAATCTTTGCTTTGCATCAACTATAATATTTTCTATATAATCACTATCTGTTTGGAGATTTGTTTCTATATTATGAGGCTTATTTTTTTGCTTTTTAGGGGCCATTAGCTCACTTATCTCTTTTTTCTTTAAAGGCCCTTTGAGATAGCTTAATGCCCAGCGAGTAGTAAAGAGTCTAATCTCTTCTAAATGGGCAGATTTTAGAAAAAAGACCCTCTTTTTTAGATTTGCTAAGAGATTTTCAATCTCTTCTCTTTTAAACTCTGAGCCAATTTTTCCACTTAATCCATCAATTACTCTATTAATATCTTGAGTTGTCTGAAGGCGTCCAATAAACCAAGTCCCTATATTACTAAGCCCTTTATAGTCCAAATCAACCGGATTTTGAGTGCTTAAAATAACCCCAAGCCCATAAGCTCTTGCTTGCTTTAAAAGGGTAATCATTGGCTCTTTTGATGGTGGATTTTTGGTTGGAGGAAAGAATCCATAAATCTCATCCATATATAAGATGGCTCTAAGGCGAGTTGTTCCACTTTGCATCCTCATCCAAGCAACAATCTTATTTAAAAGAAGAGTTACAAAAAACATCCTTTGGCTCTCATTTAGATGAGAGATTGAAAAGATTGAAATTTTTGCCTTCCCATCTTTATCATAGAGTAACTTTTGAATATCTAGACTCTCTCCACTTAACCACCCTAAAAAATCTGGAGAGGCAATTACTAAATTAAATCTATTTGCCAATTTAAATCTCTCATCTTGAGGATAGAAGCTCTCCAAATCCATAACTCCAACTTTGCTAAATGGAGGTTGCAAAATCAGCCCAACCAAAGACTCAATCGTTAAATCTTGATTGTTTTGCCAAGCATGCTTTATAATTTGAGCTAAAAGTATATACTCTTTTAACTCAGTTAGATTCCCTTTAATATTAATAAGGGCGAGTAAAGAGCTAACTGTTGAGGTTAAATAGCTGCTAAAATTATCGCTATCTTCCATAATTGCTCTATTTGGTCTCTCAAGCGAGCTTAAAATATTAATACTAACTCCCGCACTTGAGCCAGGAGTATAGATAATCTTTTCTACTTGATGAAACTTTTTTACTCTATTGCTATCTTGATAGAAGCTCTCAATTCCCTCTTTCCAAAACTTAGCAATCTTTTGGCCATAACTTAATGGGTCAACCCCCTTCTCTTTGGCCTCATCCTCAACCCACTTTGCAAACTTCTCTTTGCTAAAATCTGGGTCAGTTAAGAGCAAATTTCCCATATCCCCCTTTGGGTCAATTACAATTGCTGGAATATTATCAATTGCTGCCTCTTCTAATAGTCCAATTCCAAGCCCTGTCTTACCAGAGCCTGTCATTCCAATAATAGCAGCGTGGGTTGTAAGATTTTTATTTTTTATTAGAGTTAAAATATCAGTTGGGTTAAAATCTTTATCAACATCTTTTCCCAAATAAAATAGGCCAGCCTTCTCATAGATATCAATAAAATTTTTCATAAACATCCCTTTTTTAAATTAACTAATTATATCAAAAAATGCACCTTTTAATCTTTTCTCATCATATACCATATTAAAAATACAAATGGAGCCTCAAAAAATAGTACCCCTAGGGTTACTTTTAGCGTCCCATTTGGGTCCTCAGTAAAAGGTAACCCTCCTGTATTCATCCCAAAAAATCCTGTTACAAGGGTTAGGGGCATAAAGATTGCTGAGATAATTGTGAGCAAAAACATAATCTTATTCATCTTCTCATCAGCCTTTGCCCTATAAAAGTTATATAAGTTATCTAGCTTCTCAATTCCACTCTTGCTCAATCGATATGCTCTATCAATATGCTCATATAAATCGTTATACTCAAGCTCATCTAAACTACTTTTATGACGCTTTATGAATCTCTCAAAAGCGACCAAACAATGCCCCATTAACCTCTCAATAAGGCTTAAATCCTTTTTATATAAGAGCCAAGCATTGGGAAAATTATCATCATTTGCATTCTCATATAGCCTATCTTCTAGCCTTTCAATATTAAATTGAAGCTTTGCAATCTTTGTTAAAATCTTATCAACTCTAATATCTAAAAAGTTATATAAATCATCAAAGTTTCCAAGCTTTATAAACTCCTTTTGGCTCCTTTTATACTTATATACAATATTATTTATTGCATCTATATAGAAGACATAACTTACAACCTCTACATTATCTTTATTTATATAAGGGAGTCTTAGAACCAATACTGAGTACTCATTTGTAAAATCAAAATTGCTAGGGTGGTCTTCATTCTCTATATCATCAATTAAAAAGCGACTTATCTTAAATTTCAATCTATATCCTTAATAAAAAACTAAGATAAAATTTTAGTAGATTGTAGATTAAAAGTAGAAGAGGGAAAAAGTAAAATTGTATATAGCCTAATCCTCAATTCTCATCATTGCAATATTATCTCCTACCCACTCAAGCTCTTTTAGTTTTGCAATTGCTTTAATAATCTCAAACTCTTTGCACTTATGGGTTGTAAGAAGGAGGCGAACTCTGTTTTCAATTTTTGATTCTTTTTGTAAAACTGAGGAGATAGAGATATTAAACTCACTCAATATTTTTGCAATTGAAGCTAAGACACCTGGTTTATCTAACACTTTTAGCTTAAGATAGTATCTGCTTTCAATATTTGAAGGTTTTAGGAGCTTTAGACCTCTTTCAAGACTCTTTTTATATCCAAGCATTGGGGAGCTGTTTCCTCTTGCAATCTCAATAATATCTGCAATTACTGCGCTTGCTGTTGCATCTCCTCCAGCTCCTGGACCATAAAACATTGTTTGGCCAACTGCATCTCCAACAACACTTACAGCATTCATAACTCCCTCAACCTTAGAGATAGGGTTACTACTCTTTACCATTGTAGGGTGGACTCTAATCTCAACTCCATCATTATTTCTCTTTGCAATCCCAAGAAGTTTTATCTCATATCCAAACTCTTTTGCAAACTCAACATCTGTTGGAGTAATTTTTTCAATCCCTTCAATTAATATATCTTCAGGCTTTGCATCAATTCCATAAGCAATTGAAGCTAAAATTAGTAGTTTATGGGCTGCATCAAATCCTCCAACATCAAATGTTGGGTCAGCCTCTGCATATCCAAGCTCTTGAGCCTCTCTTAAAACCTCCTCATAGCTAACACCCTCTTTAATCATCTTTGTTAGCATATAGTTGGTTGTGCCATTTAATATTCCTACAATACTCTCTATATGATTAGCGCTAAGTCCATTTCTTAAGGCTCCAATAATAGGTATTCCTCCAGCAACACTTGCCTCATAAAATAGTGGCAAATCACCAGCAATCTCTTGAAGCTCATATCGATGATATGCAAGCAAAGCCTTATTTGCAGTAACTACGGCTTTTTTATTTTGCAAGGCTCTTTTTACTACATCATAAGCCTCTTTAACTCCTCCCATAAGCTCAACAACAATATCAATCTCATCATTTTCAATCACTTCATTAACATCGGTGGTTAGTGGAATATCAATATCTCTTTTTTTATCTAAATTTTTAACTACTCCAATTGCTGGAATAATCTTTTTACCAGCTCTAGCACTTATTATATCTTGATTTTTTTGTAAAATCTTAACCACACTCTGACCAACCGTTCCAACTCCAACAATTCCTACTTTTATCATCCCTTAGCCTCTTTTTGCTTTTTTAAACTATTTAGATAGTGCTTAATATTTTTTGCAGCTTGGCGTATTCTTTTTTCATTCTCAATTAATGCAATTCTAACATACTCATCCCCATACTTTCCAAAACCAATTCCAGGGCTTACTGCAACATGAGCTTTTAGAAGTAGCTCTTTTGAAAACTCCAAACTTCCCATATCTCTTGCAATTTCTGGTATTTTTGCCCAAACAAACATACTAGCTTGCGGTTTTCCAAGCTCCCATCCAGCATTTCTAAAAGATTCAACTAATACATCTCTTCTCTTTTTATATTTTGGGACAACAATCTCTTCAACAAGGTGAGAGTAGTTATCAAGTGCAACAGTTGCTGCAACTTGAATAGGGGTAAACATTCCATAATCAAGCCAAGATTTAATCTTTTGAAGAGCCCCAACAAGCTTTTTATTTCCAACAATAAATCCAACTCTCCACCCAGCCATATTAAAGCTTTTACTTAATGTAAAGCTCTCTACTGCTACATCTTTAGCCCCATCAACTTGCAAGATTGAAGGGGTTTTATATCCATCAAATGTAATATCAGCATAGGCAATATCGCTAATTATATAAAATCTCTCTTTTTTTGCAATCTCAACTAATTTCTTATAAAAATCTAAAGTAACTGTTGCTGTTGTTGGATTGTGAGGAAAATTAACCACTAAATATTTTGGCTTTGGAACAGAGTTTTTTAGAGCATACTCTAAATTCTCAAAAAATTTATCCTCATCCACCTCAAATGTATTTTCATTAAAGGGAAGTTTCATCTTTTCCACATTTCCACCAGCTAAAATAAATGCATAAGAGTGGATAGGATATGTAGGATCTGGCACAATTGCAACATCTCCAGCATTTGTAATTGCATGAACCAAATGGACATACCCCTCTTTAGAGCCCATTGTAGCAACTGCTTCAGTCTCTGGGTCAAGCACTACTTCATATTTTCTTAAATACCAATTGCAAATTGCAAGGCGCAGTTTATAGATTCCTTTGCTAGCGCTATATCCGTGTGTATGGGGTTTTTTTGCTGACTCAATTAGCTTATCAATAACTGGCTTAAAGGCTGGACCATCTGGGTTTCCCATTGAAAAATCAATCACATCAGCCCCAGCTCTTCTTTCAGCCATCTTAAGCTCATTAACTTCAGCAAATACATAGTTTGGTAATCTATCAATCTTATTAAATCTTATCTCATCAAACATCTCTTTTCCTACCACCCTTTTTTATTTGTTAACTCTTTATACTCTTGACGTGTAATAAACTTTACTCCTTCATCTTTGGAGATTAAAATATATTGTTTTTTAGCATTTGGAGGGGTTTTTGTCTCATCATTTGCAACAATCTCAATTTTTCCATGACCAGTTACAAGAGCTAAATTTCCTTGAGTTAAATCGAGTCTTAAAGGTGCTCTAATAATTTTGCTCTCTTTTTTTCCACTCTCTAAATTATAGATTCCAACCCATAATCGTTTTGATTTTAAATTAAGAGTTACCTCTTTTAGAGTGCTTTCTAAAGTCTGCTCAATAGTAGCCTCTTCATTATTTTGAGTTCTATTTACCTCTTGAGTTGTAGTATTATTTTGCTCTTTTATCTCTTCTTTTGGTTTTGGTTGCTCAAGAGTAAAACTATTAGTAGTAGGTTGAGTTTGATTATTTTGAAGCGTTGTATTGCTCTTATTTTCTTCTAATGAACTAACTATTTGCGTCTTTGGAATATTTATCTCTTTATTATTTTCATTTAGTAAAGACTCTACTGCCTTTT
>JAADEQ010000153.1 GCA_013153345.1 Campylobacterota bacterium
ATCTCTACTTTAGAAAGAAGATAGTTAGAGGTGTAACTATATATATATGTTAAGCTTTGGTTATTATCACCATTGAATATAATTTTGGTGATATATCCATTCTTATCGTAGCTATAAAAATATTCTCCCTCACTTTGAGAGTCTGCATTAATATCATCTTTAATAGAGAAGAGTTTGATAGTTGGCTCAAAATTATCTTCCTCCTCTATATTATTGCTGTTACACCCTATTATGATAAAAAAAGATAAAAAAATAGAAACTATTTTTGCCATTAATTTGCCTTTTTTTATTAATTATAGCAAATAATTGGCAAAATTTCCGTAAATTGGCTATATAGTTATAATTTTAGATATCTTCTCATAAACTTTAGCTCTTTAAAATCTAGTTTTGTCTCAATTATCTTTGCATAATCATTAATAATCTTTCCCCCCATTGGGAAATATATCCCACTTGAGCTTGCCATATCTGCTTTGCTAGAGTTTGCAACCAACACAAAAGCTTGGTTAATCACTGCAAGCCCATTTGATATAATCTCAAGATGCCTCTTTCTTGGAAGCCCCCATTGACTTGGAGCCAAAATTATCTCAGCCCCCTCAATTTTTTGCCAAAGCTCTTTGTATCTTAGCTCAAAGCATATCAATAGCCCAAATTTAACCCCATTAATCTCAAAAATCTTAATATCACTCCCATCTCCAGCCCTTAGATATAGATGCTCATTTCCAAGTCTAAATAGTTTATGTTTTAGCTGGGAGTGAACAACTCTATGTTTATTTATTACAACAGCTTCATTTACAAAACTATCTCCTTTTTTTCTAAGAAGAGTTAAAGCTAAAATCTGATTATCAATAATTTTTAATAGCTCATTTAGGGCATATTCACTAAACTCACAAGCCTTTTCTAAATTCTCATAATCATAATCGGTCAAACAGACCTCTGGAGCAACAATTAAAGCACTTTTACTAACACTATTAATTGACTCTATTAGCTCATCAAGATTTTTTTGATACTCTTTTTTATTCTCAAGCTGTAAAACAACACCTTCCACTCTCTACTCCTTTAATTGATAAAAGCCATTTTTTAACTCTATTTTTTGAGTCTTTAAAAGAGCTTCTAACTCTTTTTTTGAATTTATATCAAACAAAGCCTCAATATCCTCTCTTTTTAGGGGACGTCTCTTTATGGTCTCTAAAATCTCCTCTTTGGAGTAGCTAAATTTAGCATCAATTCTCTTTTTATTAGCAATATTTATATTTAACTCTTTGCTAAATAGAGTTGAGATTTCAAAAAGCTCATTATAACTTAACCCCTCTACTCTATAAGCTGGAGGCCTATCAATACTATTTAAATCTATAATATTAGGCTTTAGCTCTAATAAAAATTGATTTAGCTTTTCTATCTCCTCTTTTTTATCATTTATCCCTTTAACAAAGAGTATCTCAATTTGAAATCTATTTTTAAACTTTTTTCTAAACTCCAACATCCCTCTTTTTATATCTTCTAAATCAATCTCTTTTGAGGCTCTATCAACTCTTTTAAAACATCTCTTTGTAGCACAATCAAGTGAGAGCTTTACAACATCAAACTCAATAAGGGCCTCTTGAACCTCTTTTTTATATATAGTTGAGCCATTACTTAAGATTAAGCTCTTTATATTCCCCTTAAAGCTATTAATCTTTTTAATTAACTCTTTTAAGTTAGGATATAGAGTTGGCTCTCCATTAGCAGTAATTGTAATAAAATCTATATCTTTATATTTTTCTAAAGCCTCTTTTATCTCTTTTATAACCTCATCAACCCCAACTATATCTTTATAGCTATTAGTTACTTTAGAGCTTTTTAACTCACAATATAGACAATCAAAATTGCACTGCTTAAAACTGGGACTTAAATCTACTCCTAATGATTTTCCAAAGCGGCGAGAGTTTATAGGACCAAAAATTATACTCACATATACTCTTTATAAAAGATTTTTTCTAACTCATAAATTTTATATCTAATCTCTTTTAAAATAGCTGAAGCTTGAGGTTGAGTTAGCTTAAAGGCCTCTTCTAATACTCTGCTACTCTCTTTTGCTCTACTAAAGTTTGCATCAACTAAATCCTTTAAAGAGCCCCTTTGCATTTCACTATCAATACTCTCTTTTCCAACATCTGTAGTAATATCTCTATATTCTAATCTGGAAGTATCAAATAGGGGAGTTAATTTATGTCGAAGCTCTTTAAAGGATTTAGATAGCTCTTTACTATCAAAAATATAGCGGCTAATATCTTCAAGGAGGCGAAGAGCCTCTCTTAGGCGATTTAGATTTGCATCTATTAGCCTCTCAATTTTGGGATTAATCATCCCCCATAATACCTAAAAATTGTAAAATAACCGTAAACATATTAAGAAAGTCTAAATATAGACTAACTGCCGCATCAACTGGAGAGTCATATGCTCCATTTACAATATTTTGAGTATCATAGATTGTAAATAGTCCAAATAGCAATAAGATTGCTGCATTAATAATTACACCTAAAATTCCACTTCCTAAAAATATATTAATAATAGAAGCGATTACCACAATAATTAAAGTAATAAATAGAGGTTTTCCCCAGCTGCTAAAATCTGTCTTTGAGTTGATTGCAAATAGACTTAGTGCTCCAAAAAGAACAGCTGTTGCTAAAAATGCATTTCCAATCACATACCCTTTTCCAGCTCCAATTAAAAATGATAGAAGCGGAACTAGTGATACTCCAGTTAGGAATGTAAACAAAAATAGCATAAATAGATTTAGGCCAGGCTTTCCTCTACTCATACTTAAACCAAAAAATAACACTAACAGCTCAGCTCCAAAGATAAACCACTTATATTTCATAATAGTTGCAGCAAATGGCATTGTTAAATATGCTCCAAGTGCTGCTGCTATCATACTAAGTGCAAGTAGTAGATAGGTTTGCTTTAAAAAAGATACTCTGCTCTCACTTAGGGTGGTGGTTTGAGCTTCACTTCTTACATAGTCTCTTTCATATAAAGCCATTATAATCTCCTTTTATTTGCATTTATAACGGAAGCTAATTATACCAAAAATCTATCAAAAATCTACTCTTTATTCCATCTTTTATACTCTATTTTTACAAAAAGTAATATAGGGTTTAATAGAAATACTCAACTCTACTCTTTCTTGCAAATTATTTTATGTTACAATTTTATTAAAAAAGAGTAAAGATGGATAAAGAGGAAAAGATTCAAGAGGCTGTAAAGGTAATTTTAGAGAGTATTGGAGAGGACCCAAATAGGGAGGGGCTTAAAAAGACCCCTTTAAGGGTTGCAAAGAGTTTTGAATTTTTAACTAAGGGCTATAAACAAGACCCAAAAGAGATTTTAAATAGTGCTCTATTTAGCTCTACTAATGATGAGATGGTGTTAGTTAGAGATATTGAGTTTTATAGCCTTTGTGAGCACCATCTTTTGCCAATTATTGGAAAGGTTCATGTAGCTTATATTCCTGATGGAAAGGTTGTTGGTCTTTCTAAGATTCCTAGAGTTGTTGAGGTCTTTGCAAGAAGGCTTCAGATTCAAGAGCAGCTAACTGAGCAGATTGCTGATGCGATAAATGAGGCGATAAATCCAAAAGGGGTTGGGGTTGTGGTTCACGCAAGACATATGTGTATGGAGATGAGAGGAGTTCAAAAGATTAACTCAACTACTATTAGCTCAGCTTTAAGAGGGCTTTTTAAGAGTGACTTAAAGACTAGAAATGAGTTTTTTAATCTAATTAATGCTCATGCCCCATCAAACTTTTAAGGAGTAAAGATGTATATAATGGTTATTACAACAACTAGTACTAAAGAGAGTGCAAAGAGTATTGCTAAGAGTCTACTTCAAAAAAAGTTAGCTGCTTGTGTGCAGATAGATAAGATAAAATCTCTTTATCTTTGGAAGGGGGAGATGGTTGAAGATAAAGAGTATAGAGTTGTAATAAAGAGTAAAAAGAGGCTATTTAAGAAGATTAAAAAAACACTTCTATCTATCCATCCATATGAGACTCCTCAAATTATTGCTGTTGATATAGATAAGGGAAATAGAGAGTATTTTAATTGGATTGATGAAGTTATTAAGGAGTAAGTAGTTTATTACTCTTAAGCTCCTTAAATACTATTTGAGCTAATATTTAGCTCCAAAAAAAGGTGCTAAGCTAGATAGTTTTAAGTTGCAAAATCCAGAAATATTAAGAAAGGCTAAAATATTAAAATCTTTAATTTTATTTTTACCCTTCTTTTTATTTTAATAGCTATTAGCGTTGGGATTGCTATCTATTATAACTCTTTAAAAAAGAGGTCTTTTGAGCCAAAAAAGAGCTCTAGAGAAGTAGAGCCAAAAGAGGTAGAGTTAAAGAAGAGGCTAAAGGAGTTAAAGGCTAAATTTGGAGATGAGGTATTTATTAGGATATTTAAAAAAGAGAATCTCTTAGAGGTTTGGATTAGACCAAAAGGGGAAGAGGAGTTTAAACTTCTAAAGAGTTATACTATCTGTTACTACTCGGGCAAACTTGGCCCAAAACTAAAAGAGGGGGATAAGCAGGCTCCTGAAGGTTTTTATAAGGTATATAAACACTCTCTAAATCCAAATAGTAAATATCATCTCTCTTTTAATCTAGGTTATCCAAATAGGTATGATAGAGCTCACAATAGAACAGGAAGCTACTTAATGGTTCATGGAAAGTGTAGCTCAACTGGCTGTTATGCAATGGGAGATAGGAATATTGAAGAGATATATAAGCTAGTAAAGGAGGCTCTATTTAATGGGCAAAAATATGTAAGTGTTCATATCTTTCCATTTAAAATGGAGAAACTACCAGAGTATAAAGATAGTAGATGGTTTGATTTTTGGAGTAATTTAAAGGAAGGTTATGATATATTTGAAAAGCTAAAAGTTCCACCAGTTGTAAAGGTAAAAAATAGAAAATATCACTTTTTTTATCCAAAAAAGTTAAGCAAACTAAGATAAAATAAAATCAAAAACAAAAGGGTTTTAATGGGAAATAAGTATTTTAATCCAGAGGGGATGGATATTTTAGATGAGCCAATATATGGGGGGAGTAGCACTGGCTTTGTCGACTTTAACCGCTCTAGATATAAGTGGGATGTAAAGATATATGATTTGATGAATGCAAATACTTGGTTTCCAAGCGAGGTTAATACTGCAAATGAGAAGAAGAACTTTGAGATGCTAAGTGATAATGAGAAAGAGATATATAAATTAACCTTTGCTCAGCTTAGTTTTAATGATAGTGCTCAAGAGGAGTATCTAGCAGATTTTAGAAGCTTAGCTACAAATAGATTGGTAAAGGCAACATTAACTTTGCAAATGATGCAAGAGGTTAACCACTCAAAGAGTTATGCAGTGCTTCTTGATGCTGCTGGAAATAGTAGTGAGGTGTTTGATTTATATAAAAAAGATAATGCTTTAAGAAGAAAAAATGAAAGAATTGCAGAGCAGTTTGCAAGATATATAACTGGAAATAGTGCGCAGGAGATGCTACTTTCTGCAATGGCTAGTGTTAATTTAGAAGGAATCTATTTTCTCCTTGGATTTGGATATATATATACTCTTGGAGATAAAGTTCCAGGTGCTAGAGATATGATTAAATTTATCTCACGAGATGAGCTAAATACCCATTTGCCTCTATTTGCTAATATTTTTAAGACGATTCAAAAAGAGAATAAGATTCCAGCATCAGTTATTGATAAGAGTTATGAGATGATTAGTGAGGCTGTTGATATTGAGCTTGAGTATGGAAGCTATCTAATTGAGAACTATCCAATTATGGGCCTTTCAAAAGATTTAATTCAAAGAACCGTCTATAATTATGCAAATGATAGATTAAGAAAGATTGGGCTTGAGCCAATTTTTGAAGAGAGTGAAAAGACCTATTTACAAAAGTTAGTAGAGAAGCATCTAAATATGAATGAGGTGAAGCAAAACTTCTTTGAGGCAAATGTATCAACTTATGCAAAGAGCTCAATCGATTTGGATGATTTCTAGCAGCGTTATATTTAGTTTTTTGCGCTATAATTTGATAAATTTATACTAAAAAAGGGAGAGTATGAGAAGAAGAGGGTATATCCTTTTGGGAGTGGGGCTATTAATTGGAGGGTGTGGTTCGCCTCAGGTTCCAACTGGAGTTACTGGTGGAAGCTATACTCCTGAAGATTGTCAAAATAAACCAGATGCGATATTTGACCCAACAAGAGCAGCTGATAAGTTGGTTGTAGATAAGAGTGAGCATAAGATGTATGTCTATAAAGATGGGAAAGTGATAAAGACCTTTAGGGTCTCTCTTGGCTCAAGACCTGGTAAGAAGATTCAACAAGGGGATTTAAAGACTCCAGAAGGGACTTATAAAATTTTAGATAAGCGTTGTCATCCAGTTAAATATAGAGCTATGACAATCTCTTATCCAAATGCTGAAGATAGAGCAAGGGCTAAAAAGCTTGGAGTAAATCCAGGAAGCTTAATTACAATTCATGGTCAGCCTCACTGGAATGCAGATGGGCATGGAGATGAGTATACATTAGCTCATGACTGGACAAATGGGTGTATTGCCTTAACCAATAAAGATTTAGATTGGCTTTGGGGAAGTGTTAGAGTTGGGACCCCAATAACAATTCATGAATAAAAACTACTCTTTAAAACAGCTAGAGCGCTATAGACGCCAAAAATATATTAGTGCTTTAAATAAGTGCACTAAAAATCTATATAAGATATTTAAAAATCCAACTAGCTCCTATGAGAGCTATAGAGATAAGTTTATAGAGCTAAAAGAGGAGATTGATAGATATAGTGATGTATATATCCAAGCTGACCATATCAAAAAGATAAAAGAGTATATTGAGAGCCTCTATAAAAAGACTATCTTATCTCCTCTTTCGCCCCAAGAGTTTAAAGAGATAAAGTCTCAAGAGGCGACAAATCTAAATCGCCTCCAAAAGATAAGAAATCAACTAAAATATAATAAACATAGATATAGAGATAAAGAGTATTAAAGGCTCTTTTGATACTCTTTTAGAGTATGCTCAAAGGTCTTTATTCTAATCTTTATACTCCCGCTTGGTTTGTGGGCATCTAAATCGTGAAGCATTAAATATGGGGTATTTGAGGAGCCCAAAACTCTATCTATTATATCATATGTTGGAGCATCGTGGCCACACTTAAAGCTGCTAATATCAACTACAGCTATATTTTTAATCTTGCTTGCAACTTTAGCTCCCCAAACCTTTTGGGCTGAGTTTGTGGAGAAATTCTCTTGCCAAACATCTCTAATATCAAAAACAGATTCTATTGTTTTTCCCAAATCATCTTTAAAAAATGGCTCTAAGAACTCTTTATCTTTTGGAATGGAGTTAATTGTTAAGATTTTATAATTTAGAGCTTGAAACTCCTCTAAAATTTGATGGTTTAATCCGCTATCAATATGGTATGGGCGAGAGAGTAGCAAAATTACAACCTCTTTATTTTTAATTGCATTTTCCAAAATATCTCTTCCCATATTTTGTATATACTTCTCATAAGCCCTTTGGGCTTTAAGGGCATTTTCAACAGCAAAATTGCTCTCATCTTGGGTTATTCTTAATCTATCTTTCCAACTATTAAATAGCTGTTTTTTTAAGAGCTCTATATTTGTAAAGGTGGTTGTATCGCAAATATACTCTATATTTTTCTCTTTAAATATATCTTTTTCTTTTATAAAGGAGCTAAAAGCAACCATTGGAGTGCCACTTACAATTGGGCAAGCACTATTTCCCATAGTATACTCTAAAAAGCTATCAAGTTCATTAATTGAAGGAAACCAGATATAATCAATCCCTTCATATCTTTTATCAAATAAGAGAGTATAGATATGCGAGACTGAAACCTTTGCTGGGTAGCAAGGGTCAATTGAGCTATATTTTGCCCCTTTTAAGAATAGCTTTTGGGATGAGGTTGGAGAAAAGAGAATATTTTTCTCTTTAATTCCTAAACTTAAGAGATAGTGAATAAAAAATGGAGCCTTTGAGTAGATATTTAGAGCTTTTGGAATTGCAATCTTAATATTGCTCCTATCAAAGCTACTCCTTTTAAAAGAGCTTTTAATATAGAAATTTATTGTTGGTCCAAACCCTTTAAATAGAGTCTTTGATACCCTCTTTTTTATTTTTGTATTTGCTTTGGGCAAGGCTTTTATGGGGTATCTAAATTTAAATAGCTCTTTTTCTTCAATTAAGACCATATTTGGGGTATTTTTTGCAACTATCTTCTTTTTATTTTGAAGCTCTTTTAGCTCTTTAATTGATTCTACCGTTCCCTTTTCGCATCTAAATCCAGCAATATATCTAGTTGGCTTAGAGGATGGCAACTTTACATCAATAAAGGTTCTATTGCAATTTATTGGACAAAATCTACAGGTTGTAAACTCATTTGTAGTAGTTTTATATTGAAGTTTTAGCGCCTCATCAATTCCAACAAAGTTTGAATAGCCTCTATTTTTAACAACCTCTTTTGCATAAAGGGCTGCCCCAATTGCTCCAGCCTCTCCGGGATGTGGATGAAGATAGATTTTTGCATCTTTAACTTGAGAGGTAATATAGTCAACTTGAGCCTTTAGAGCTGCAAGGTTATATTGAACCCCTCCTTGAAGAACAAACTTTTTTCCTAACTTTGCTAAGTTTGGCTCTTGGACAATATATTGCCAGATATTTTTTGGTAACACCTTTGCAAATCCAGCAAATAGCTCCTCTTGAGTATACCCTTCTTTTTGAAAGTTTACCCTATCGCTATCTAAAAATACTGCACATCCATAGTTAAAGGTAGGAGCTCTTTTGGCTCTAAATGCAAAATTTGCAAAATCTTCTAGTTTTACATTAAACTGCTTTGCCATTGATTGAAGCATTGCCCCATTTCCAGCACTGCATTGGTTTGATAGCTTAAAGCTTTTAACCCTTCCATTCTCTAAAAATAGAACCTTAATATCTTGCCCACCCACATCACAAATTATATCAATATCCTCTCCAAAATAGTAGGTTGCCCCTTTTAGGTGAGCAATTGTCTCAATAATATTTCCATCAGCAAATAGGCTCTTTTCTAAAACATCGGCCGCATAACCTGTTACCCCAAACCCTTTAATCTCAAACAATCCATCTCTATCAAACTCTTTTATCTTTTTTAAAAGATTTAAAAAATCTTCTATTGGATTTCCCTTTGAGAGGGTATAGGCTTTAAATAGAAGCTCTCCTTGCTCATTAATTAATACAGCCTTTGAGCTAGTTGAGCCCCCATCAATTCCCAAATAGCAACTAGTTTTCTTTTTTGGAGGGGTTGGTTTAAATTTAGGGAGCTTATATCTTTTTATAAACTCCTCAAGCTCTTTTGAAGAGGAGACTAAAGGGGCATCTTCTCTTTCTAATTTCTCATTTAAAGAGCTATTTATATATTTTTCTAACTCACTTAACCCTTTAAACTCTTTGAAATTATCTTGAGATACTCCAAATATAACTGAGCCTAATGCTGGGTATACCTCAGCATCTTTTGGAACAAAGATAAGCTCCTCTAGTTTTGACTTATCATACTTAACTCCTCTCTCATCCCAAATCTCACTAATTCTTACTCTAAAAGCCTCGACCAAAAATGGAAGATATTTATTTGGCCCGCCCAATAGAATTACTTTTGGCTTTGGGGTATTTCCTTTAATTAAGCTAGTTAAATTTTGCATAACAATTGCATCTGCTAAGGAGTTCATTATCTCATTAGCTGGAATTGAAGCTTTAAGCAAATTTACAATATCAGTCTCGGCAAATACTCCACACTTTGCTGATACCATATGTAGGTTTGAGGTTGAAAAGGTTATATTTTGTAGCTCTTTTGGCTCTAATCCAACCTTTAGGGAGCATTTTGTAATTGTGGCTCCGGTTCCAGAGGCGCACTTTTCATTCATAAAGGTTTGAGCAAGCTTTTTGCCCTCAAACTCCTTAAATAAAATTATCTTAGCATCTTGCCCCCCAAGCTCTATTGCACTATTTACATCGCTATGGAGCCTCTCAATTGCAAGGGTTAGTGCATTTACCTCTTGAATAAAAGAGGCATTTAAGAGTGGAGCAATCTTTGAGGCACCTGAGCCGGTAATAAAGGCGGCTTTTATATTTTTTAAAATATCCTTTTCTAAGCTATTTAGGGCATTAAATAGAGTTTTAGCCTGTTTTGAGTTGTGCTCTAGATACTTCTTTTTTATAATTTTAAAATCTTTGTTGCATACAACATACTTAATAGTTGTAGAGCCTATATCAACTCCTAAGAATAGTTCCATCTCTTCTCTTTTGGTGTGGTTTTAAAGGCCCAAATAATCCAAATAATACCTAAAATAATCAAAGGCAAACTTAAAAGCTGGCCAACACTTAAAGGAATTGATAAAGAATAAGTTGCTTGTTTGGTTTTAAATATCTCTAAAATAAATCTAACTCCAAATAGAAGGAGTGCAAAAAGCCCCGGAAGAAGCTTGGTTGAGAACTCATAAGTTGCTCTTTTATAAACAATCCATAATATAAGAGCAATTAAAAGATAGCTAAAGGCTTCATATAGTTGAACAGGGTGGCGAGGGGTATTGTCTACTTTTTTAAATATCACTCCAAAGCTCTCACTCTTTTTTCCTAAAATCTCTGAATTAAAAAAATTTCCAAATCTAACACTTGCTGCTACTAAGCTTCCTGGAATTGTCATTCTAGAGAGTAGCCACATATAAGAGAGATTATGCCTTTTAGCATATATATAAAATACGACTAAAACTCCAAGCATCCCCCCATGGCTTGCAAGTCCACCCTTCCAGACATATAAAATCTCAAGAGGGTGTTTTAGGTAATAATTGGGCTCATAAAATAGGCAATGAACAATTCTAGCTCCAACAATTGCTCCAATTAGGGCCCAAATTAAGAGGTCATCTAGGGATTTGGGGTCTTTTCCTTCTCTTTCAAATATCTTTTTGATAATAAAATATCCTAAAATAAAGCTTCCAACAAAAAATATACTATACCATCTAAGCTCCAAAAAGCCTATTTTAAAAATAACAGGGTCCCCATCCCAGATAAAATGCATTATTGTTCCTTAACTATTAATTTTCTCTTTTATATTTTTAGCTGTAGTTGAAATTTTTCTTATCTTCTCCTTGTGAGATAAAGAGTCATCAATTAGAGTTTTAATAAATTCACTTCCAACAATTACCCCATCAACACCTTTAGCTTTCTCTTTTGCATTCTTCTCATTTACTCCAAATCCAATAAATAGGGGGGTGGTTGAGACCTCTTTTACGCTTTTTATTAACTCTTTTAAATCCTCACTCTTACTACTTCCTGTAATCCCAGCATATGCTACCATATATATAAACTCTTTTGCATCTTTTAAAATCTTTTGAACTCTTGCTTTTGAGTCAGTTGGAGCCACAAAATCAATTAAGCAAAGATTATTCTCCTCAATTAATGGTTTATAGACTATAGCCTCTTCATATGGCAAATCTGGAATAATAAACCCTTTAACTTTGCTCTTTTTTGCCTCTTCTATAAAAAGCTCAATTCCCTTATGGTAAAAGGGATTAAAATATCCCATCCAAAGGGTATTTATATGTGGTGCAATTTTAGAGCTTATCTCAAATAGATTTTTTATCTTAAAACCCTTATTTAAAGCTCTTAAGTTTGCCTCTTGAATAGTTGGCCCATCTGCAACAGGGTCAGAAAATGGGATGCCAAGTTCAATATAATCAACTCCAGCCTCTTTTAAATTTAATGCCAAATCGATAGTAAAGTTACTATTTGGATATGAAGCTGTTATATAAGCTACCAATTTTTTCACAACATTAACCTTTTTTTTATAATTTTAATGTAATTATACTTTTTTTGGATAAAATGATTAAAAAAATAATATCTTGGAGAAAATTTAATATGAGTATACATACTAAAAAGAGAAAAATTAATATAAATAGCATTAAAAAGATGAAGGGAAATGAAAAGATTGTAATGGTCACAGCTTATGATGCTTTGTTTGCTAAGCTATTTAATGATGAGGTTGATATGATTTTAGTTGGTGATAGCCTAAATATGAGCTTTTTGGGAAAGCCAGATACTTTGAGTGCTACAATGGAGCAGATGCTATACCATACAAAAGCAGTATGCAATGGAGCAACAACCCCTTTAATTATTTTTGATATGCCATTTGGCTCATACAATACAAAAGAAGAGGCCCTAAAAAATGCAATAAAAGTCTATAAGGAGAGTTGTGCTGATGCAATAAAGATTGAAGGGGGAGCGGATAGGGCTGAGATTGTTAGATATCTAGTTCAAAATGGAATTGCAGTTATCTCTCATATTGGCCTTATGCCTCAATTTGTAAGAGGAGAGGGGGGATATAGAGTTAGAGGAAAGAGTTTAGAGGATGCTCAAAAGCTTTTGGAGGATGCAAAAATTTTAGAGGAGGCTGGGGCTTTTGCACTACTTTTAGAGGGAATTGTGAGTGATGTTGCTGCAAATATAACAAAAAATGTTAAAATTCCAACTATAGGAATAGGTGCTGGGGTTGGATGTGATGGGCAAGTGTTGGTGTGGAGTGATATGTTTGGTTTTTTTGAGGATTTTAAGCCAAAGTTTGTAAAAAGATATATGGAGGGGGCCTCTTTAATAAGAGAGGCTCTAAAAGAGTATAAAAAAGAGGTAAAAGAGGGGAGATTTCCAACAACTGATTATAGCTATTAAGGAGAATAGATGAGAACTATTGCTTTGCTTTTTGCACTTTTTTTAGCAACTGGATGTATTAGCACAACCTCTTCATCAGGAAGCTCGCCAGTTACATTTTTAGAAGATAGTGTATTAACTGCTAAGGTAAAGACTGCTCTATTTCAACAAAGAGGATTAGAGGGGTTAAATATCCATGTAACTAGTTATAGAGGAGTGGTGCAGCTGAGTGGATTTATTGATAGTGATGTTAAAAAGGAGCTTGCTGGGCAGATTGCAAGAAGTGTTGATGGGGTTGAAGAGGTTGTAAATAACTTAATTGTAAAGCCGTAGATATGGAAAGAGTAGTAGAGATAGAGAAATTTAAGGGTGAGGAGAGGTTTGAAGCTTCTCTTAGGCCAAGTAGATGGGAAGAGTATATTGGTCAAGAGAAGATTAAATCAAATTTAAAGGTATTTATTGAAGCTAGCTTAAAAAGAGGGGAGGCCTTAGACCATATCCTATTTTTTGGACCTCCTGGGCTTGGAAAGACAACCCTTTCAAATATAGTAGCTTCACAAATGGGAGCAAATATTAAGACAACTGCAGCTCCAATGATTGAAAAGGCTGGGGATTTGGCGGCTCTTTTAACCAATATTGAAGAGGGGGATATCTTATTTATTGATGAGATTCAT
>JAADEQ010000121.1 GCA_013153345.1 Campylobacterota bacterium
TTTATTACTAGAATCTATAAGGATTGAGATAAGGTGTTAGGAAAATTAAAAAAGAGTTATATTCTGAAACAAAGTTTGGAAAAGATGCAAAATATAGGTTAAACCTTTGCCCTATATAATCTAAATGAGTTTCCAACTACAACCAGTGAGCTAAGGCTCATTGAAAGAGCTGCAAAAAGTGGATTTATATATCCTGCCATTGCTAAAGGAATAACAACTGCATTATAAATTAGGCTAAAGCCAAGATTTTGTTTTATTTTAATAAATACCTTTTTACTAATTGCTATTGCTCTTCTTAGTGACTCAAGGGAGTTATTTAAAATAATTACATCGCTAATCTCAACTGCAATATCAGCCCCGCTTCCCATTGCAATTGCAATATCGCTTTTTGCAAGAGCAATTGAGTCATTTATACCATCTCCAACCATTATTATAATCTCGCCATTTTTATGAAACTCATCAATTAATTTTGCCTTATCTTGAGGAAGCAAGTTTGCTTTTACCTCATCAATTCCAATCTCTTTGGCAATCTCTTTTGCAACCTCTTGCCTATCTCCTGTTAGCATTACAACCTTTAATCCAAGCTTATGGATATTATCAATTAGCTCTTTTGCTTTTTCTTTAATTTTGTCGCTAAGCTCAAAAAGGGCTACAACCTCCCCATCAATTGAGACTATATATAGCGAGCTTTTGCTAATATAGTTAAAGTTAATATTATTATCTTTTAAAAGCTCTAAATTTCCTCCAATAATTTTTTTATCACCAACTTTTGCTTCAACTCCTTTTGCTTGAATCTCTTTAAAGCTATCTAGTTTTATCTCTTTTAGATTTTCAAAATGCTCTTTTAAAAACTCCTTTACACCTTTGCTAATTGGATGGTTTGAGCTGCTAACAAGCGTATATAAAAGATTAATATCAAAATCTTTGAATTTTTTATAGTTTGTAACAAGCGGTTTTCCAATGGTAATTGTTCCTGTTTTATCAAGAGCAAGAAGTGTTGCTTTTGCCATTGTCTCAAGGCGGCTTGCCTCTTTAAATACAATTCCCTCTTTTGCAAGGCGAGAGATTCCAACAAGCGTTGCCATTGGAGTTGCAAGCCCAAGAGCGCAAGGGCAAGCAATAACAATTACACTAATTGCAATAATTAGTGACTTTTCAAACCCAACTCCTCCAATATAGTACCATCCAAAAAAGGTAAGAAGTGCTAAAGTTAAAATAGTAACGCTAAAATATCCTGAAATTTGGTTTGCAAGCTGCTCGATATGAGGTTTTTTGGTTATTGCATCATTTAATAGCTCATTTATAGTAAATAGAAGTGAGTTTTTTGCCTCTTTTGTAGCTTTATATTCAATCTTGCTATCAAGCACAATTGAGCCACTTATAATCTCATCTCCTGCTCTTTTTAAAATAGGCTCACTCTCTCCTGTTAATGCACTCATATCAACTAAAGCGCTTCCGCTAATTATTATTCCATCAATAACAACTTTTTCTCCTGGCTTTACCTCTATAATATCTCCAATTTTTACATTCTCTATTGGTTCAAGCTTCTTTTTGTCTCCTTTAATAACCAAAACCTCTGTTGGCGTTTGACCCATAATTTTATCAAGAGTATCAACTGCTTGCTTTTTGCTTAAAATCTCAAGATATTTTCCAACCAATACAAATGTAATTATCATTGTAACTGAATCAAAATAGACTTCTCCTTGCTTTGTTATCATTGCCCAAACTGAGTATATATAAGCAAGAAGAGCCCCAACGCTAACAAGTAAGTCCATATTTATAAAGCGATTCTTTAGGCCATAATATGCACCTTTAAAAAATATCCATCCACTATAAAAAAGAGTTGGAGTAGCAAGGGCAAATTCTGCAATATTTAAAATATTTTTTTTGCTTTCCTCAATTCCTGTAAAGTATCCTACATATTGAGCAATTGCAATCCACATAATATTCATTGTAGCAAATACGCCAACAAGGATTCTAGTATAGTAATCATTTCTTAGCTTTTTAGCTTTTTCTTCTTGAATTGCAGGGTCGTATGGATAGGCATTATATCCAATTGCTCTAATTGTCTCAATAATTTTTGATAGCTTTATCTCCTCCTCATCCCAAATCACTTTTGCTTTATTGTTTGAATAGTTTATTGTTGCTTCAATTATGCCTGGAGTTTGGTGAAGAACCTTTTCATTTAGCCATACACAAGCTGAGCAGTGAATCCCTTCAATTATTAAATTTATCTCATTAAAGCCATCTTTGGTCTTTTTAACATACTTTTTATGAAACCCTTCTAAATCAAAGCGCTCTAAATCATCAAAGCTAATATTTGCTGGCTCAAGTTTTGTATTACCTCTTTTTTCATAAAAGCTATCAAGCCCTTTTGAGTTTAGAAGATGATATACCCCCTGACACCCTTTACAACAAAAATATAGCTCTTTATTGCCATCACTCTCTTTTATCATAACAGATTCATCAAACTCTAACTTGCAATGAGAACACTCAACTTTTGCCACTTTTTACCTCTTTTTAATAGTTTTTATAGGATTTTATCCAATTTTTATAAAAGTTTAAAAATAAGAAATTTTGATAAAATAGTAAAAATGGTTAAAGGGGTAGAGGATGACTCAAGAGGAGATTATAAAGAAATTAAGAGAGCTAAAGCCAATTCTAAAAGAGAGGTTTGGGATTGAGGAGTTTGCTATTTTTGGGAGTGTTGCAAGAGGAGATTATAACTCAAATAGTGATATAGATATTGCTATTTTAAAGATGAAATTAAAGAGTGGATTTGCTGTTTTAGAGGCTAAGGAGTTTTTAGAAAAGACTTTTAATAAAAGAGTAGATATTGGTAGCTTTAAGGCGATGAAAACATTTATAAAAAATAGAATAAAGAAGGATTTTATATATTTATAAAGGAGAGATATGATAAAGCAGTTTGAAATAACACTTCCTCCATTTAAAAGAGGAGCACATCTAATAACCCATATAATTGAGCCATATATTAATATAAATGTGGGAATAGCACATCTATTTTTAAAGCACACCTCAGCCTCTCTTACTATTAATGAGAATGCTGATAGTAGTGTAAGAAGGGATGCACAAAACTTTTTTAACTATCTTGTGCCTGATGGATTTGAGCTATTTACCCATACCTTAGAGGGGGATGATGATATGCCAGCTCATATTAAAAATATGATTTTAGGAAGCTCTTTAACAATACCGGTTACTAATGGCAGATTAAATCTTGGAACTTGGCAAGGAATCTATCTTTGTGAGCATAGAGATTTTGGAGGGAGTAGAAAGATTGTTATAACTTTAATTGGAGAGTAGTAAAGAGATTTTAATGCTCTTTTTAATATACTCAAACTAAAAAAGAGGAAAAAGATGAAGATAGTAATAGTTGATGCTATAACTTTAGGGGATGATATCAATTTGGATATATTTAAAGATTTTGGAGAGGTTGAGGTTTTTGAAAAGACAGCTCCTGAGGAGACTCTTAAAAGAGTAAAAGATGCTGATATTGTAATTACTAATAAAGTGGTAATTGATAAAGATATTATGCAAAATTCCAATATAAAACTAATTTGTATTGCAGCAACCGGGATAAATAATGTTGATTTGGAAGCTGCAAAGAGGCTTGGGGTAAGAGTTAAAAATGTAGCTGGCTACTCAACAAACTCTGTTATTCAACACACATTTGCAATGGCTCTTTATTTGCTTGAGCAACTAAAATATTATGATGAGTTTGTAAAGAGTAAAGGGTGGAGTAGAAGTGGAGTTTTTACAAATTTAGATAGAAAGTTTTTTGAGATAGCTGGAAAAACTTGGGGTATTATTGGGCTTGGAGAGATTGGAAGAGGGGTTGCAAAGGTTGCAAAAGCTTTTGGAGCCAATATTATCTACTACTCAACAACCCAAAAGAATCAAAATAGAGAGTTTGAGAGGGTTGAGCTTGAAGAGCTATTACAAAGAGCTGATATTATCTCAATCCATGCTCCTTTAAATGAAAAAACTCTAAACTTATTAAATAGCTCAAATTTAGCTCTTTTAAAAGAGGGGGCAATTTTATTAAATCTTGGAAGGGGTGGAATTGTTAATGAAAAAGATTTGGCAGAGACTATTGATAGTAAAAATATATATGTTGGGCTTGATGTGACTAATAAGGAGCCAATTGAGGAGGATAATCCTTTATTAAAAGTAAAAAGAAGAGATAATCTCTTAATTACTCCCCATATTGCTTGGACAAGTAAAGAGGCAAGAGAGAAGCTAATTAAAGGGGTTTATAAAAATATAGAAGAGTTTATTAAGGAGAGTAGTAATGGTTGATGTTTTAGTTGTTGGAAGCGGAGGAGCAGCGCTGAGCGTAGCTTTAAAAGCTTCTAAAGAGGGGGCAAAGGTTTTAATTGCAACAAAAGGGGATTTGCCAAACTCCCAAACAGCAATGGCTCAAGGGGGAATTAATGCAGCTTTGGGAAATATGGAAGAAGATAGTATTGAGCTTCATATAAAAGATACACTCAAAGCTGCAAGAGGTTTGGCAAAAGAGAGTATGGTTGAGAGACTTTGTAGTGAGGCTCCGTTGGCAGTTGCTTGGCTTGAGACTTTGGGTGTTAATTTTAGTAGAATCAAAGCAAATGAGCCGCTAAAAACAATTGCTCAAAGAAAGCTTGGAGGAGCAAGTGCAAAGAGAGCTTGTTATGCGCAAGATTATACCGGAGTAAAGATTGTTCATACTCTAATTGACCAACTATTAAATAGCGATATTGAGATTTTAGATAACCACTTTTTATTAAATTTAGTTGTTGAGGATGGAGTTTGCAAGGGGGCAATTTTTTTAGATATTAATGAAGGAGTATTAAAAGAGGTTCAAGCAAAAGTTGTAGTTGTTGCAACAGGAGGCTTTGGAGCAATATATTATAAAAACAGCACAAACAATTTTGGAGCAACAGGAGATGGGATTGCAGCCATTTTAAAAGCTGGTGGGGCAGTTAGTAATATGGAGTTTATTCAGTTTCATCCAACAGCCCTTAAAAATTCAAAAGTCTTAATTAGTGAGAGTGCAAGAGGAGAAGGGGGATATTTAGTAAATAGTAAAAAAGAGAGATTTGTTGATGAGTTGGCTCCAAGAGATGAGGTTGTAAAGGCAATTTATGAGCAGTTAAGAGAGGGAAATGAGGTCTTTTTGGATTTAAGGCATCTTGATAAAGAACATCTAAAAGAGGTTATGCCTCAAGAGCTAAAATTGGCAAAAGTATATGAAGATATTGATGCACTAAATGAACTAATTCCAATTACTCCGGTAGCTCACTATACAATGGGAGGGGTTGAGGTTGATGAGAATTTAGAGGTTGATGGGATAAAAAACTGCTTTTGTGTTGGAGAAGCAAGCAATGCGTATGTGCATGGGGCAAATAGACTTGGTGGAAACTCTTTGCTTGAGATTATTGCCTTTGGAAGAGAGATTGGCAAGAGTTGCGCTAAAAGAGTAAAAGAGATTGAATATAATGCTCCAAAAGCTGATAAGCTAAAAGAGACTCAAGAAGCACTTAGAGCAATTTTTTCTTTTAATGCAGAGGAGAGTTTTTATAAAATAAGAGAGAAGTTAGGGGAAGTTTTTTTTAATAAGGTTGGAATTATAAGGGATGAAGAAAATCTAAATAGCGCATTAAATGAAATTAGAGCCCTTCAGTTTAAATTTAGCAGGGCTGGAATTAGAGATAAAAGCATAAAGGCAAATAAAGAGTTGGTTGAGTTTTTGGAGGTTGCAAATATGCTAACACTTGCTCCAATTGTAATCTCAATGGCAATTGCTAGAAAAGAGAGCCGCGGAGCCCATATTAGAAGCGACTATCCAAAAAGTAGTGAGATGTTTTTAAAGAGTTTTGTTTATAGGGTGTAAGAAGCTTTAGATAGGAGAGTTAAATGAAGATAAAAATCAAAAGAGATAAAGAGTTTAGTGAGTTTGAAGTTAGCTCAAATTTAATGCTGCTTGAGGCTCTTTTTGAGATAAAGCAAAATATTGATAGCACATTAACCTTTGATAGTGGGTGTAGGAGTATGGTTTGTGGAGCTTGTAGTGTAAGGGTTAATGGGAAAGAGGTTTTAGCTTGCGCTACAAAGGTTAATGATGGAGATGAGGTTGAGCCACTAAAGTATCATAAAGTAATAAGAGATTTAAAGGTTGATAAGAGCTCAAAGCTTCAAACTATAAAGAGAGAAAAAGCATATTTAAAAGAGTATAAAGAGGTTGCTCTAACTCCAGAAGATGAAAAATTAACTGAGCGTCAGAGTGATTGTATTTTGTGTGATAGCTGCTATAGCGCTTGTCCTGTATTTGAGGTAAATGAGAATTTTCTTGGCCCATTTGCTCTAACTAGAGCCTATAGATATGCAGTTGATAAGAGGCTAAAAGAGCCAAAAGAGATTATTGATAATATCCAAAAAGATGGCATTTGGGATTGCACACTTTGTGGAGAGTGCACTTTAGTTTGTCCAAAGGGGATTGATCCAAAAGGTGATATTATAAACCTAAGAAATTTAAGCGCTCAATATGGATATATGGATCCAAACTTTGGAAATATGGATTTTGGAAGTGGATTTAGTTTTTAAAGAGAAATAAATTTATAAAAAAAGATTAATTTTAGCTATAATAAAAGGGGATAGAAGATGGAGATTGTCTTAATTGGTGCTGGGAATATGGGTTATGCTATGTTAAAAGGGCTTAGTAGTAGGTATAGTGTAGAGGTGGTGGAGAAAAATGAGGAGATTTTAGAGAGGATTGAAAAAGAGTTTGAAGGGGTAAAGGTATCTAAAGAGGTAGAGGATATTACAAATAAGGTGGTAATTTTGGCAATTAAGCCCCAATCTCTAAGCTCTTTGGAGTTAAAGGGTGAGGCTAGAGCAATAATTTCAATTTTAGCTGGTACCCCAATTGCAAGAATAAGAGATAGATTTGATGCAAAATATTATATTAGGGCAATGCCAAATGTGGCAGCAAAAAATCTTAAATCTTTAACTAGCTTAGTTGGAGATAGGGAGTTTAAAAAAGAGGCGTGTGAGATTTTATCCTCAATTGGAAAGACAATTTGGCTTGATAGTGAATATGAGCTTGATATTGCAACAGCGCTTGCTGCCTCCTCTCCAGCTTGGCTTGCAATTGTTGCTGAGGCATTAGTTGATGGGGCGGTTAATTTGGGATTAAATAGAGTAAAAGCGACTCAATATCTAGATGGATTGTTTGAGGGAGTTGGAGGTTTATTAAAAGATACCCACCCAGCCATGCTAAAAGATATGGTAACATCCCCAAAAGGAACCACAATTGCTGGAGTTGAAATATTAGAGGAGAATAGAGTAAGGAGTGCTTTTATTAAAGCTATGAAAGAGAGCCTAAAGCGGGCTAAGGAGTTAGAGGAGAGTTGATGAGAGTTACTATTTTATTAATTATCTCTTTTATCTTTTTATTTTCTCAAAACCTAGAGGAGTTAAAGAGGCTTGGAGAGAAAGGGGATATTAATGCCTTAACCACTCTTGGAATGATGTATGAGAATGGAGATGGGGTTGAGGTCAATTTGGATTTGGCAAAGAGATACTACTCTCAAGCAGCTGAGCTTGGTAGTGAGGATGCAAAGATTGCTTTGGCTCTTTTACTTTTGGATGAGACTATTCAAAAGAGTGTTAGTTTAAAAAATAAAGTAGCAGTTAAGGGGAATGAGAAGCTTAATATTGAGCTCTCAATTGAGGATTTAAAAGAGATTTTAAATAGGGCTAAAAAGATGGATAAGGATGCTCTTTTTACTTTGGCTACCATCTATGAGAATGGAATAGGAGATATTAAACCAGATATAAAAAGAGCATTAGCGCTATATAAAAAGGCTGCTAAATTGGGAAGTCAAAAGGCAAAAAGGGTATTGGAGTTAAAGGGAGAGAAGGTAGAGTAGATATATTTTTTTGACCTCTTTGCTAATATTGGGGGAGTTTACTTCTTCTAAATCTTTCTAAGTAATAAAGGTTATAATTTCATACTACTATTTCAAAAGGGTTAAGTATGATAAAACCGCTTAGAGGGATGAGAGATTTAGCATTTGAGGATGCTAAAAAGTTTGAATATTTTATTGATACTGCAACAAATATTGCAAAAAAGTATGGGTATGAGTATCTTGAGACTCCAATTTTAGAAGAGAGTGCGCTTTTTAAAAGAAGCGTTGGGGAGAGTAGCGATATTGTAAATAAGGAGATGTATCAATTTATTGATAAGGGTGGCAATGATGTATGTTTGCGCCCAGAAGGAACTGCTGGAGTTGTGAGATTTTTTATTAGTAATAAGCTTGATAGGCAAGATGGAAAATATAAGTTTTTATATTATGGACCAATGTTTAGATATGAGCGTCCTCAAAAGGGGAGATTTAGAGAGTTTCATCAGTTTGGGTGTGAGAGTTTTGGAGAAGAAAGCGTCTATGAGGACTATACAATAATTGAGCTAATTAGTAAGATTTTTGATGAGTTAAATATTGCTTATTCTCTTGAGATAAACTCTTTAGGCTGCAGTGAATGTATGCCAAAATATAAAGAAAAATTGGTCGAGTTTTTAGAAGATATTAAAGATGAGCTTTGTGAGGATTGCCAAAGAAGGATAAAGACAAATCCAATTAGAGTTTTAGATTGCAAAAACCAAAACTGCAAAACTGCTCTTTCTAATGCTCCCAAGATAACTGATAATCTATGTAGCAGCTGCCATAGCGATTTTGAGAAATTAAAAGAGCTTCTTGAAAATAGCGGTATTGAATTTAGTGTAAATAAAAATTTAGTAAGGGGGCTTGATTATTATAATAAGAGCGCATTTGAGTTTATTAGCAGCAATTTAGGGGCTCAAAATGCAATTGCTGGGGGTGGAAGATATGATAAGCTGGTTGAGTTTTTGGGAGGAAAGCCAACTGCAGCAGTTGGTTTTGCAATTGGAGTTGAGAGAGTCTTAGAGCTATTAGAGCTTCCAGAGCAAAAAAGAGAAGGGTACTATTTTGGAGCAATGAGCAAAGAGGGGGTTGATAAGGTAGTAAAGGTTGCAAAGGATATTAGAAAAGATAATAGAGCCTTTGTTGAGTTTGAGCCAAAAAAGCTAAAGGCGCATTTAAAGAGTGCAGATAGACAAAATAGCAGATATTGTTGCATTGTGGGGGAGGATGAGTTAAAAAATGATACAATTTGGGTAAAAGATTTGGAAGAGAAAAGAGAATTTATAGTTAGTAGTGATGAGTTTGTAAAAAATATATAAAGTTTTTGTATAATATCAACATTTTAAAAAAAGGGCAAGATTATGTTTTCAAGAAGAATTGAGGCACTATCTCCATCAATTACTATTGCAATCTCAACATTAGCAAAGGAGCTAAAGGCTCAAGGAAAAGATATCCTAAGCTTTAGTGCAGGAGAGCCAGATTTTGATACTCCAAAAAAGATTAAAGATGCTGCAATTGAGGCAATTAAGCTTGGATTTACGCGCTATACTCCAGTTGCAGGGATTCCAGAGCTGCTTGAGGCAATTGTTGATAAGTTAAAAAGGGATAATGATTTAGAGTATAAAACTTCTCATGTAATGGTTAGCAATGGGGCAAAGCAATCTTTGTTTAATATAACTCAAGCTCTGCTTGATGAGGGGGATGAGGTTATTATTCCAGCTCCATATTGGGTTACATATCCAGAGCTTGTAAAGTATGCTTCAGCAAAGCCAGTTATTATTAATACAAGTGAGCAAAGAGGCTTTAAGCTAACTCCAAAGGAGCTTGAGGAGGCAATTACTCCAAAGACAAAGATGTTAATTTTAACAACTCCTTCAAATCCAACAGGAGCAGTCTATTCAAAAGAGGAGTTAGAGCGCCTTGCAAAGGTGTTGGAGGGAACTGATATTTGGGTTATTAGTGATGAGATGTATGAGAAGCTGGTATTTGATAATACAAAATTTGTTTCAACCGCTTCAATTAGTGAGGATATGTTTAATAGAACAATAACTGTTAATGGGCTTAGCAAATCAGTGGCAATGACTGGCTGGAGAATGGGATATTTGGCAACTCCTAATGAAGAGCTGGTTAAAAAGATGATTGCGCTTCAGTCTCAAAGCACTTCAAATATCAACTCAATCACTCAAAAGGCTTCAATTGTGGCACTTGATGGAAGTGTTGATGAAGAGATTGAAAGAATGCGTCAAGCGTTTGAGGCAAGGGCAAATGAGGCAGTTAAGCTATTTAATGAGATTGAGGGAATGAGTGTGCTAAAGCCAAAAGGAGCCTTTTATCTTTTTGTTAATATAAAAGATTTAAATATTGGCTCAATGGAGTTTTGTGAAAGACTTCTTGAAGAGTATGGTGTAGCAGTTGTGCCTGGGGTTGGATTTGGAATGGATGGCTATTTTAGATTCTCATTTGCAACTGATATTACAACAATTAGAATGGGAATTAGAAGAATAGAGAAGTTTGTAAAGTCATTAAAGAGATAGAGAAGATATCTCTTCTCTTATAGAGCAAATATATAGCAAAATTGTAAATAAAATCTTCTTTTTTTAAACTTTTATAGCTAAAATCCTTAAATATCTTTTAAGGAGTTTAGATGAGAGAGCTATTTAATAACTACTCAACAATAATTATATTTTTGCATGTCTTATCAGCTGTTGTTTGGATTGGAGGAATGATTGCAATAAGGGTTGCGGTTCATCCAACAATGCATACAATTGAGGATAAGAAGATTAGAGTTGGAAAGACTCTAATGATTGTTGGAAGGTTATTTAATTTGGTGATGCCTTTTATTGCGCTGCTTCTTATAACAGCAATTATAATGATAGTAGCTTTGGATTTAAAAGGAGGGATTGTATATGCTAAAGAGGGGATTTGGACCATTATGACTATAAATTATCTCTATATGTATTATAGAAGAAGCAAAGCTCAAAGGCTATTTGATAAGGGAGAGTTGCAAGAGGCAGTAAAGTTGGTAGCAAATATCCCTCATACTCTTCTTCCAATTAATATATTCTTAGGGGTGGTTGCTATCTATTTAGGAGTTGTATTAAGAGGATTATAGGAGGCTTTTGTTGCCTCTAGTGGTTTGATTTTTGCTTCTATTTGATTATTTGTGCTTTTTTAATAATTTTGGATAAAATACCCCTTAAAAAATTAGGATAGGATATGAAGTTTACAACCCCTTTAAAGCCAAATTCAATATCTATTATGTTATTAGGTTCTGGAGAGCTTGGAAAAGAGGTAGCAATTGAGGCTCAGCGATTGGGAATAGAGGTGATTGCAGTAGATAGATATGAGAATGCTCCTGCGATGTTGGTTGCTAATAGGAGTGAGGTTGTTAATATGTTGGATAAGGATAGCTTAGTTGAGGCTATAAAAAAGCATAAGCCGACCTATATTTTGCCAGAGGTGGAGGCTATTAATATTGAGGCTCTATTTGAAGCTGAGAAGTTAGGCTTTAGGGTGATTCCAAATGCTGAAGCTGTTAATAAGACAATGAATAGAAAAAATATTCGCACCTTTGCAGCTGAAGAGCTTGGGTTAAAGACTAGTAGATATAGATTTGTAAAGAGTTTAGAGGAGCTTCAAGAGGCTGCAAAGGAGCTTGGGTTTCCAGTTGTAATAAAGCCAGTAATGAGTAGCTCTGGGCATGGACAATCTATTGCCTATAATAAAGAGGATTTAAAGAACTCTTTTGAGTTAGCCAAAGAGGCAAGGGGAGATAGTAGTGAGTTGATAGTTGAGGAGTTTATTGAGTTTGATTATGAGATAACTCTTCTTACAGCTCAAAATGATAAAGAGACTATCTTTTGTGAGCCAATTGGACATATTCAAAAAGATGGGGATTATATCTTCTCTTGGCAACCAGCTAATATGAAAGAAGAGACTCTAAAAAAGGCTCAAGAGATTGCAAAAGCAGTAACAAATGGGCTTGGAGGTAGAGGAATTTTTGGAGTTGAATTTTTTATTAAAGGGGATGAGGTATATTTTAGTGAGCTTAGCCCTAGACCGCATGATACTGGAATGGTTACTTTAATTACTCAATCTCAAAGTGAGTTTGCTCTTCATTTAAGAGCTGTTTTAAATCTTCCTTTAAATTATACATTTTTTTCTCCAGGAGCTAGTGGCGCATATAAGGCAAAAAATGAGAGTAATAATCCAGTTATTGAGGTGCCAGATTGCGCATTTACTCCACAATCTTTTGTTAGAATTTTTGGTAAACCAAATAGCCATAAGGGAAGAAGATTAGCAGTTGCACTTGCAATAGATAGTGATGTGGAGAAGGCTAAGAGTAAGGTTAAAGAGATTGTTTCAAAGATGAATGACTATTAATAAGGAGCGATATGAGAGCAAAGTTAAAAGTTATTTTGCCACTTATTTTACTTATTTATATTGTAGCTGAGATGGTCTTAAAAGCAAATAACATTGAGCTTTGCTCAAGTAGTGGTTGTGCATTGGCTGGGGAGTTATTAAAATTTAAATCTAGCTATCTAAATTATCTTGGAATTGCTGGGGCTTTTTGTTTGCTAGTTTTGGCTTTAATAAAGGGGGAGATGGCCCAAAGGTTATATTCAATTTTACTTATTGCAATGGTCTTTTTTGAGTCTTTATTAATAGCTTCTCAATTAAATTTGAACCCTGAGGTATGTAAGTTTTGCTTGGGGGTATATTTGCTTTTGATTTTAATGTTAATAAATGATAATATAAAGCTATTTTTGACACTTTTGCCTGCAATTGGAGCTATATTTTTGGCCTTTTTTATTTTGGCAATTCCAAAAAATAAGAGTTTAGTCAAAGAGGATGGACTATATTTAATTGCCTCTAAGAGCTGTCCACATTGCAAAGAGGCTAAAGAGTTTTTAGACTCTAAAGGGGTTGAGTATAGAGTAATTGATGCGAAGGATGTTAATGCTTACTATTTTGCTAAGAGTTTAGATATCTCTAAGATTCCTATTGCTATAAAAAAAGAAAA
>JAADEQ010000040.1 GCA_013153345.1 Campylobacterota bacterium
TAATCTATTTACAAGCTGTTTGCTAAAGTGAAAAGGTATAAATATATTTCCCTCTCTAACAATATTTGTAACCTTTACAATAACATCATCAACTCTTCCTCTTGCTGAGCTAATTGAGATTCTATCTCCGCTTTTAACCTGCAGCTTTTTTGCATCCTCCTCATTAATCTCAACCCATGCCTCAGGTGCAAGGTCATTTAGAATTTTTATGGTTCCTGTTTTTGTTCTTGTATGAAAATGCTCAACAGTTCTGCCGGTATTTAAAATTAAAGGAAAATTTTTGCAAACACTCTCACTTAGAGGCTTCCAATCAACACAAAGCAGTTTTGCTTTTCCATCTTCTGTTTTAAACTCCATATCAGGGCTATATAATCTTTTGCACCCTTTTGGATATTTCTCATTGCAAGGCCACTGAATCCCTCCAAGCTCTTCAATTAGCTCATAACTCATCCCACTATAATCACAAAGTCTCCCTTTGCTTACTCTTTTAATCTCCTCAAATACATCACGCGGGCTATTTAGGTTTTTAAAGAGCATATCATGCACTCCAAAATATTTAGAAAACTCTTTTACAATCTCAAAATCACTTTTTGTATCCATATATGGCTCTTTTGCCTTTTTTGCAAGATTGCAGCGCCTCTCACTATTGGTATAGACTCCCTCTTTTTCACTCCAAGTTGCCGCTCCAAAGACAATATCTGCCCTTAAGGCCGTCTCACTCAAAAAGCTATCTTGCACAACCAAAATATCAAGCTTTTTTAAAATCTCTCTTAGTCTGTTTTGGTCTGGAAAGCTAACTAAAGGATTAGTTGCCACCACCCAAAGAGCCTTAATTTCACCTTTATCAATTGCCTCAATGATTTGAGGGTATGAATAGCCCCTTTTTGTTGGAATTAAACTCTTATCAACTCCAATAATCTTTGCAAACTCCTCTCTATCTTGTGGATTTTTAAAATCTCTATATCCAGGAATTGAGCTTGTAAATCCAAACTCTCTTGTTCCCATTGCATTGCATTGGCCAGTAATACTAAAAGGAGCTGCTCCAACTTTACCAATATTGCCTGTAATTAGGGCTAAATTATTAATTGCACTAACTGTGTCAGTTCCAATTGCACTTTGATTTACTCCCATTGTCCAAGCAATTGTTGCTCTGTTTGATGTTGCATATAGCCTTGCAACTTCATAGAGGCTCTTAACATCAATTCCTGTAATATTTGCAACCTCTTGGGGAGGATAGTTTTTTAAAATATGCTTTTTAAACTCCTTAAAGCCGGTTGTTCGTTGATTAATAAACTTCTCATCCTCCCAACCTTGCTCTAAAATAATATAACAAAGCCCATTAATTAGAGCTAAATCACTTCTTGGCTTAAGTGGTAAATAGATATCAGCCATTTGAGAAGTTTTACTCTTTCTTGGATCAACTACAATAATCTTTTTATTTTTTCTATTTTGTTGGATATGAAGCTTTAAAATTGGATGGTTATCTGCAATATTTGCGCCAATTAACATCACTACTTCAGCTTTTGCCAAATCTTCATAGCATCCTGTTGGACCATCGCTTCCAAAGCTTTGCTTATATCCCATAACAGCACTTGCCATACAAAGAGTAGTATTTCCATCATAGTTATTTGTTTGAAGTCCAAGCTGCACAAACTTTCCAAGAGTATAAAACTCCTCAGTTAAAAGCTGCCCTGTTGAGATTACTCCAACTGCCCCTTTGCCATATTTTTGTTGAATCTCTTTAAATTTAGAGCTTGCAGCCTCAAATGCCTCTTGCCAACTAACTAACTGCAATGCCCCACCTTTTTTGATATATGCCCCTTTTGCCCTATTTGGCGCTTCAACCATTCTATGCTCACTAAGCCCTTTTGGACAAAGCGTTCCAAAATTTACAGGATGAGACGGATCCCCTTTTGAGTAGACTACTTTGCCATCTTTAACTCCAACATACATTCCACATCCAACACCACAATATCCGCAAGTTGTCCTAACCCACTTGTCTGGAGCTTTTGCTTTTGCAATTTTTCCAAAGATTGGGTCATCAACTAATTCATATTTATCTTCTTTAATATCATCATTAAAAAATTTATTTTTTAACTCTTTTAAAAATCTCATTATCCCCTCTATTTGTAGTTTTTAGAGGATTGTATCATAAATATAGGCAAAAAAATGGTTAAAAAATAATCAATTAAGTGGATATAAAAGGGGGAGAGGAGGGGCCTCTTTAGGTTAGAATATATTTTTGGATAATTTTTTCAGGCGGAAGTTTTACTAGATTCTCAGCAATATTTTTCTCTAGATTCTTTTTAATATCATCATTTAAAAGCATTAAAAGCTCTTTATTATAAGCTTGTGGAAATGCCAAAAACCACTTACTACTACCGCTTGAGCTAACTACTCTATTAATCTCATTTGCAATTAGCTTTAATAGTCTATTTACAATCTCTATCTCCAAGTTATGGCCATCTCCACTAACTCCACCAAATGGGCCTTCAAAATGGCCTTGCTTATCTGTTACAATATCTGAAATCTTTTTATGAGCCTCTACAAACGCCTCATCATTAACTAGCTCAAATCTTAACCCCTCTACTAATGTTCCTTTATGGTGTTTATGAGATGTCTTTGCATTATCTTTTGGGTTGATAGTTAGTTCATACTTTATTTTATATATCTTTAACTCTCCTAAATTTCCCACTACTAAAAGAGTATTATCTAGCTTCTCTAATTTCATTTTATCTCCTTTTTATTTAAGTATATCATTAATTATACCAACTCTTTGCTATATAAGTTGCAAATTAGCTTTTAAACTCTATTTTGGTTCGTGGAAACTCTATTTTAGAGTAGTTTTGGCGCAATGCCTCATATGCAACAATCCCAACACTTGTTGCTAAATTTAGACTTCTTCCTTTAGGTCCCATTGGAATAGTTATTGTATTTGAGGGGTAGCGCTTTAAGATATTCTCATCTAATCCTTTGGTCTCTGAACCAAATATTAGATAATCTCCAATCTCATAAGATATATCCCAATATAGATTATCACTCTTAGTGGTAGCAAAAAAGGCCCTATTTAGCGAGATATTATCTAAAAACTCCTCAAAACTCTCCCAAATCTTTAAATTAAGCTCATTCCAATAATCTAGTCCAGCTCTTTTTAAAGATTTATCATCAATCTTAAATCCTAAGGGTTTAACTAGATGAAGAGTTGCATCTAAATTTACACAAAGTCTTGCAATATTTCCAGTATTTGGTGGGATTTGGGGCTCAACCAAGACAATATTAAACATTAAAATACCACCGTCTTATTATTAAATACAAATACTCTATCCTCAAGCACAAGCTTTAGGGCTCTTGCTAATACAATCTTTTCAACATCTCTTCCAGCCTTTTGCATATCCCTCCAACTAAAGCGGTGGTTTACTGGAATTACATCTTGAGCAATAATTGGCCCTTCATCCAAATCATCTGTTACAAAGTGAGCAGTTGCTCCAATAATCTTTACTCCTCTCTCATATGCTTGTTTATAGGGGTTTGCTCCAATAAATGCTGGCAAGAATGAGTGGTGAATATTTATAATCTGCCCTTCATACTCTTTAACAAAATTTGGAGTTAAAATCCTCATATATTTTGCTAATACAATATAGTCGATTTTATATTTTTTTAACTCCTCTAAGATTTTTTTTTCATGCTCTTCTCGACTTATATTATCTGCATTAATATATATAAATGGAATATTAAATCTCTCTACTAACCCTTTTAGATTCTCTCTATTTGCAATTACTGCTAAAATATTTGCATCTAACTCTCCATCAATATATCTTATTAATATATCTCCAAGGGCATGTGGCTCTTTTGTAGCCATTATGACTATATTTTTCTTAGCAGGCTCTATAACTTTTATATTAGCCCCATCTCCAAGAGCCAAAGTGAGTTGAGATTTAAGAGTCTCTTTTTGAAAATCCCCCTCAACTACACTTCTCATAAAAAAGTGTTTTGACTCTTTATCTACAAACTCTTGGTTGCTTACAATATTTAAATCATTTTCATAAAAGACCTTTGAGATTTTATAGACTAATCCCTTTTTATCTTTACAATCAATTAATACTCTTGCTGTATTCATTTTAAGCTTTTGAGACATAGTTTGCAATAATACTTCCCATCTCAGTTGTTGTTACAATCTCTTTTGCATCATATGCACTAATATCTTTAGTTCTATACCCATCTGCTAATACTGCTTTTATAGCATTCTCTATTGCTTTTGCAGCCTCTAACTCATTTAGGCCATATTTTAACATCATTGCTGCACTTGCAATTGTTGCAATTGGATTTGCTATACCTTGGCCGGCAATATCTGGAGCGCTTCCATGAATTGGCTCATAGATTCCAACTTTGCTTCCAATACTAGCACTTGGCAAAAGTCCAATAGAGCCACTTAACATACTTGCAGCATCACTTAATATATCTCCAAAGATATTTCCAGTAACTATCACATCAAACTGCTTTGGCTCTCTAATTAGCTGCATTGCTGCATTATCAACATACATATGATTTAGCTCAACCTCTGGATAATCTTTGCTAACCTCTTGCACAACCTCTCGCCAAAGTTGACTAACCTCAAGGACATTTGCCTTATCAACTGAAGTTACTCTTTTATCCCTTTTCATTGCAATATCAAAAGCAACTTTTGCAATTCTTTTAATCTCTTCTCTGGTATATACCATTGTATTATAGGCTCTTTGAGGGGTATATTCTCTTGGCTCTCCAAAATATATCCCTCCAGTTAGCTCTCTTACAACCATTATATCAACCCCTTTAATAACTTCTGGTTTTAGGGTTGAAGCATTAACTAACTCATCATAAACAACAGCAGGGCGCAAGTTTGCAAAGGTCTCTAGCTCCTTTCTAAGTCCTAAAAGTCCAGTCTCAGGTCTAAGCTCTCTTGGCAAATTATCCCACTTTGGCCCCCCAATTGCTCCAAAAAGAACAGCATCAACCTTTTTTACTCCATTAAGTGTCTCTTCAGGAAGTGGTACTCCAACTTCATCAATTGCAGCCCCTCCCAGCAAAAACTCTTTATATTCAATATTAAAATCAAATTTGGCCGCTACTGAATCTAGCACCTTAATGGCCTCATCAACAATCTCAGGACCTATTCCATCCCCTTTAATAACTCCAATTTTATAGTTTTTACTCATTACTCTCTCCTTGACTTGCTATCTCTTTTTTAGCAAACTCAATTAATCCACCAGCTTTAACTAACTCTTGCATAAACTCTGGTATTGGGGTAAATTTATATGCTTTACCAGTAGTTTTATTTATAATCTCTCCCTTTTCCATATCGATTTTTATCTCATCACCCTCTCTTATCTCATCTGCCTCTTTTAGCTCAAATATAGGAAGCCCCATATTAAATGCATTTCTATAAAAAATTCTTGCAAATGTTGGAGCAATTACTGCTGCAATACCAGCCTCTTTTAGGGCAATTGGAGCATGCTCTCTACTACTTCCACACCCAAAGTTTTCACCAGCTACTATAATATCACCTCTTTGCATCTTTTTAGTAAAATCTGGGTCTGCATCTTCCATAATATGTTTTGCTAGCTCTTTTGGGTCGCTTGTATTGAGATATCTTGCAGCAATAATAACATCTGTATCAATATTTTTTCCAAACTTCCAAACTCTACCTTCCACAAAAATCCTTTAGAAAATTTTTAGCGATTATACCACATTTTTATTAATGGGCATAATTTCGCCAAAAAATTATGTTTTTTTGGCAGTTTTATTCACTTTTGGCTAAATTTTAGCTATAATCTTAGTTTGACTTATCTACTACATTTTAATTAAGAGGAGCTTGCCTTAATGTCTACAAAAGATCCTATAAAAAAGATTGAAGAGATTTTTAAAAATCTAAAAGATAATGAAAAGCTTGCAACATATGAGAATATTGCTAAAGAGTTTGAGAAAGCGCCAACTGCTACTCAAGCTAAAAAGATAAAAGCATTAGCTAATAAGTATGATGTAAAAATTGTCTCAGCTTCGGAGTATGCTAAATATTTAAGCCAAAAAAAAGAGACTGAAGAGGAGACTCAAAGAGAGATTGAGGCTGAAGCTGTTTTGGAAGATGAGTTTGATATTACAAAAGATAAAGAGCTTTTGGAGTGGAGTAGAAGTGATAGCCCTGTTAGAATGTATCTAAGAGAGATGGGTAAAATCCCGCTTCTAACAAAAGAGGAAGAGATTGAACTTAGCCGCAGAATTGAAGAGGGGGAAGATATTATAATTGATGCAATCTGTTCAGTTCCTTATTTGGTAGATTATATCTTAAACTATAAAGAGCCCCTTTTAAATAGAGAAAGACGTGTAAAAGAGCTATTTAAGAGCTTTGATGATTCAGATGCAGATAGTGATAGCGAAGATGTTGAGGTTGAGAGTGAAGAGGGAGCAGACTCTTCAGAGACTCTAAAGGGTAAAGCAAAAGATAAGAAATCTTTACAAGTTATTGAGAGCTTTAAGGCCCTTGAGAAGGCTAAAAAGGAGTGGATGAAGGAAAAAGATAAGCTAGAGGCGATGATAGAAGAGGGGAAAGATGATAAAGAGGCTATCTTTCATCAAGAGTTAAAGGTGGCTTATAAAAAGCATCTATTAAAAGAGGCACTTTTAAATTTAGGGCCTACTAGTAAGCTTATTAATGAGCTTGTAAAGGCGATGGAGACTGCTCTTGCAAGCGATGATGGGTTTGAAAGAGAGCTAAAGAAACTTGAGTATAAGTTGCAACTATTTAATGACCAGCTTCGCGCAGAGCACCAAAAGATTTTAGATAATATTGTAAATATGAGCAAAGAAGAGATTGCAGCAGCTGTGCCTGAAGCTACAATGGTTAGCACATATGTGCAGATTAAAAAGCTATTTGAGACAAAAGAGGCGAGTAAAAATAGCTTTAACTTAGACCCTAAAAAGCTTGAAGAGATTTTACAACAAATTAAGATTGGAAAAGAAAAGAGCGATAAAGCAAAAACAAGAATGGCAAAATCAAACTTACGTTTAGTTGTCTCAATTGCAAAAAGATATACCAATAGAGGGCTGCCGTTTCTTGATTTAATTCAAGAAGGAAATATTGGGTTAATGAAAGCAGTTGATAAGTTTGAGTATGAGAAGGGTTATAAGTTCTCAACCTATGCGACTTGGTGGATTCGTCAAGCAATCTCTCGCGCTATTGCAGACCAAGCAAGAACTATTAGAATTCCAATTCATATGATTGAGACAATCAATAGAATTAATAAAATTATTAGAAAGCATCTTCAAGATACTGGAAAAGAGCCAGATTTAGAGACCATTGCAAAAGAGGTAGGGCTTAGAGTTGATAAGGTTAAAAATGTAATTAAGATAACAAAAGAGCCAGTATCGCTTGAGGCTCCAGTTGGAGATGAGGATGATGGAAGATTTGGAGATTTTATAGAAGATAAAAATTCAGTTAGCCCAACTGATGTGGTTATGAATGATGATTTAAATAGACAAATTGATGAGGTTTTAGACCAGCTAAATGAGAGAGAAAGAGCTGTTATTAGAATGAGATTTGGATTGCTTCCTGATAAGAGTGATAGAACCCTTGAGGAGATTGGAAAAGAGTTAAATGTAACCAGAGAGAGAGTTCGCCAGATTGAGAGTAGTGCAATTAAGAAATTAAAACATCCAAAGGTTGGTAGAAAGCTAAAAAACTATATTGAAGAGTAGAGATGGATAGAGAGCTTAACTTTTATGGATTAATTATTGGAAGTGAGATTTTAAATGGAAGGCGAGAAGATAGCCACTTTAGGTTTTTAAGAGATGAGTTAAATAAAAGGGGCCTAAAGTTTAGTGGCTCTTTTATTATTGAAGATAATCCCAATCTAATTGCCTCTACAATAGGGTTTATCTCCACTTTGCCAAACTCTATACTCTTTAGTTTTGGAGGAATTGGCTCAACTCCAGATGATTATACTAGAGAGGCAGCTGCAAAGGCTCTAAGAGATGGAGAGCTATATATGAATGAGGAGTTTAAAGAGCTTATTATTCAAAGAGCAAAAGAGAAGGCCTATCCTCATAGGATAAATATGGCCAAACTTCCAAAAGATGCTAAGCTTATTCCAAATCCAGTTAATAATATGCCAGGATTTTACTTGGATGATAGATTCTTCTTTATGCCAGGTTTTCCGCAGATGTCTCATCCAATGGTAAGATATATTTTAGATAAATTTTTTAGCGATAAGGGAGAGAAGATATATAGATACTCTTTGAGTGCCTTAACAAGTGAAGCAGAGTTGATTGATTTAATGAAGAGTGCTCCAAAGGGGGTTGAGGTATCTTCTTTGCCAAAACTATATAGTGATGGACCAAGGGTAACAATCTCTGTTGCTTCTAAAAATCAGAAGCTAGCTAGAGAAGAATTTCAAAAATATATCGATTTTTTAGAAAAAAATAATATTCCTTATGGAATTGGTGAAGAATAGAGAGATTTTTTGATACAATTGCACAAATTTTTTTAAGGAGAGATAATGGATATTAGTAAAATTGGTTATGGAGAGTGTCCTAATAAGGTTAAAGCAGTTATTGAGGTTCCATATGGCTCAAATATTAAATATGAGATAGATAAAGAGAGTGGGGCAATTGAGGTTGATAGGGTTATGTTTTCAGCGATGTTTTATCCTGCAAATTATGGATTTGTTCCAAATACATTAAGTGATGATGGGGACCCAGCAGATATTTTGGTATTGACTGATTACTCTTTAATTCCAGGTGCAGTAATTAATAGTCGCTTAATTGGAGTATTATTGATGGAGGATGAGAGTGGAGTTGATGAGAAGCTTATTGCGGTGCCTCATGAAAAGGTAGACCCAACCTATAAAGATATTAATGATATAACAGATTTGCCAGAGCATACATTAAATAAGATTAAAAACTTCTTTGAGACATATAAGATGCTTGAGCCAAATAAGTGGGTTAAGGTAAAGGAGTTTAAGGGCAAAGATGAGGCGACTAAAATTTTAGAAGCAGCTATTAAGAACTTTAAAGGCTAAAGTGTGAGAGCTTTAATATTTTTAGTAGCACTGCTTTTAATAACAGGATGCACTCAAGTAGTAACAGCTCCTATCTCTTTGGCAGGAACAGCAGTTAGCACTACATTAGATGTGGTAGGGAGTGCTGGAGGAGCAGTTGTAAAGACTGTTACTGGTGGTGGAGATGATTAATCTTGAAGAGCTTTAATAAAAGGCTTTTTGGCCTCAATTAGCTCCTTTTCTTTCTCTTGGAGTTTTTCTAAATTTCCACTCTTAATAGCCTCTTCTAAAATCTCGATTCTTTTTATTAAATAATCAAATAGCTCTTTTTCAAAATCTGGCATAATATTATGTTTTAGAGGCTCTTTATTATCAATTCTTTTTGAAGCGTGAGCTGGAACTCCAACTGCAGTTGATTCTGGTGGAACATCTTTTATAACAACTGAGTTTGCTCCAATCTTTGCATCTTTTCCAATGGTAATATTTCCTAAAATCTTAGCTCCAGCTCCAATTGTTACTCCATCTTCAATAGTGGGGTGTCTCTTTCCTTTACTTAAGCTAACTCCTCCAAGAGTTACTTGCTGATATATTAGCACATCATTTCCAACTACTGCAGTCTCTCCAATTACAACTCCAGTTGCGTGGTCAATAAATACTCTTCTTCCAATTGTAGCTCCTGGATGGATATCAACTGCTGTTAAAAACTGCCCAATTGCACTAATTAATCTTGGTAAAAACCTTAGGCCTCTTTTATATAGGGCATTTGAGATGCGATAAAAAAATAGAGCCCAAACTCCAGGATAGTTAAAAAACATCTCAAAGTTTGATTTTAGGGCAGGGTCATTTTTTTTAATAGTTAAAAAGTCCTCTTTTATAAGAGAAAATAGATTCATTTTATCCCTTTGTTGCTTGAATTGTCTTTAGATAGCTATTTTCGCTAAGATATAGATATAGTTTTCCAAGTAGTATATGCTTTTGAGTCTCATCAATAAGAGTAGACTCTTCGATATTGCTTTTTAGCTTCTTATCAATTGCTCCAATATCATAATCGATATCCTCTAAGATATCCATTATATTTTGAGCCTCTAAGATATTTTCTATTTTATAGTTTCCATCTTTATCAAATTTAATGGTTGCTTCAGTTGGATGGGTAAATAGGTTATGGCGCATTCCTAAAATCTCTTGATAGGCTCCTGTTAGGAAAAAGGCCAAAAAATACTCCTCTTTGGAGACATCAATATCATGAAGCTTTAAAGGTGCATTTTCATTAAAGGCAATCTCCCCATCACTATCGCAAGTTATATCCCAAATTGAGGCTGCTTGGGTCGCTTTTTTGGAGAGATTTGAAATTGGCATTATTGGAAATGTCTGCCCAAGTCCCCAAAAATCTGGAAGAGATTGAAATATAGAAAAATTAACTAGATATTTTTCTTGAAATTTATTTTGAAGTCTTACTAGCTCTTTACTATCTTCAGCTAACAAAGAGATTGCCTTTTTTATAATTAGATTTACTAAAATTTCAGTATTTGACCTATCTTCTAAATCTATATACCCTAAATCAAAGAGTGTTAAAAGGCTCTCTAAATGGTCAATTGCATCATGTAGATACTCAGTTGCATTTTGTCTATTAATAGAGGTGTAAAGGTCATAAAGCTCCTCTATTAAAGGGGGGTTTTTCTCTTTTAGACGTAGGGATTTCTCATGATACTCTTGGGAGAATAGCTCTAAAACAGGAGCAATTAAGACTGAGTGGCTTGCTGCAATAAAGCGTCCAGACTCAGTAAATATATCAGGCTCCTTTACCCCTTTATTTTTTGCAATCTCTTGCATTAAAAATATAACATCATTTGCAAACTCTTTAATGGAGTAGTTTCTACTTTTGCTTTTTGGAACTTGAGAATACTCAACCGCAAGACCCCCTCCAATATTGATTGCATTTAATGCAGTAGCTCCTCTTTTTTTTAAATCTGCATATATATTTCCAGCCTCTCTGAGGGCTTTTTTTAAAGGGCCAATCTCTTCCATTTGAGAGCCAATATGGAAATGAATCATATAGAATCTATCTAATAAGTGATTACTCTTTAATATATCAAAGGCCTCTAAAAGTTCAGTTGAAGTTAGGCCAAATTTGGAGCTATATCCTCCACTTTTAGCCCAAGCTCCAATTCCAGAGCTATGAAGCCTTATTCTCATTCCAATTTTTGGAGTTACATATGAGTTGAATTCTTGTTGAAACTCTCTATTTACCTCTAAAATTGTCTTTAGTTCATTTAGCCCTTCAATTGTAATTGTAATATCGTGTCCACTATTTGCTGCAATAAAACATAAAGCAATCATCTCTTTATCTTTAAATCCATTAACAGTTATTGGAGCCCCCATTGGAGTCTTTGCCATAGCAATTATTAGCTCAGCTTTACTTCCAGCCTCTAGCCCATAATTGTGGCCATTTGATACCTCAATTAACTCATTTATAAAGTTTGGAAATTGATTAACTTTTAGAGGAAATACTGCCTTAAATGCCCCTTTATAGTTAAACTCACTACTAGCTCTTTTAAACTCACTAAATAACAAATCAATTTGCTTTTTTATAAGGTGGGGAAAGCGCAAGAGTATGGGTCCTTTATACCCTTTTTCTCGAATCTCTTTGGTAATTTGAAGTAGAGTAGGCTTTTTACCATAAGAGACTAATACATCATCTCCTTTAATTTCAAAGTTATTTTCTCCCCAAATTGATAGGCCGTAATCATCTTTCATTGCACTCTCCCAAAAAAAGATAGATAATTATACAATTTTAGCTTTAATTTATAAAAAGTAGATATAATGTTTTTGTAAAAGATATGGTTAGCTTCTTTTGTGCTTCTATAGCGTTAAGTTACTTTCCATCTCTTTAATTATTTTAATGAAGGTTATATATGTTAGAAGGTAGAGTTAAATGGTTTAATGATGAGAAGGGTTATGGTTTTATTACTAAAGAGAATGGAGAAGGTGATATTTTTGTTCATTTTCGTCAAGTAAATAACCCAACTGGTGGAAGAGTTACATTAAAAGAGGGACAAAGAGTGAAATTTGAGATTGGTCAAGGCCATAAAGGACCTCAAGCTGAGAATGTAACAATAATTGAGGAGTAGTTAGACTCCTCTTTATATCTTTGATTTTAGGAGATGGAGTGAAAAAAATTAAAGATATAGAGATAATTTCTACTATCCCAAAACCAAATCCACAACAAATAGCAGTTTATGAATTAACCTTTAAAGAGAAGGGTAGATTAAAGAGAAAAGAGGTTACTAAATCTTTAGAGGTAGTAAAGATTTTAATTTATCATAAAAAAAGAGATGCATTTGTATTAATTAGGCAGTTTCGTCCTTTAGTCTATATTAACTCTCCTTTAAATGCAATTAGATATGAGCTTTGTGGAGGAAGGGTGGATAAGCCTTTATCAATTGAAGAGATTGCAAAAGAGGAGGTGTTGGAGGAGGTTGGATATAGGGTGGAGAGGTTAAAAAAGGTTACTACTTTAGTTACTGGTAATAGAATGCATCTTTTTTATTGTGAGGTAGAGGAGAAAGATAGAGTAGATAGAGGAGGGGGAGTAGGTGAAGAGGAGATAGAGGTTATCTATCTTCCAACTAAAGAGGCAAAAGAGTTTATGTTTGATGAGAGTAAGCCAAAAAGACCAGCTTTAATGTTTATGTTTTGCTGGTGGTTTCATATGAGAGAGGATTAAGGGAGTTTTCTTTTTAATCTTCTTAAAAGTTTTCTAGATTTATAGTTACAAGCTCTTGAGCTTTTGGTGCTAACTTTCCATTGGCCATTATATCTAATAAGGTTATAGGTATTGTTACTGCATATCTTAGCCCCATTTCTTAGGGCATAAATT
>JAADEQ010000113.1 GCA_013153345.1 Campylobacterota bacterium
AAAAGATTTTTGAAAAATGCTCCTTTAGGCTCATATATAAAAGGTCAACATCTTTTAAATCCCTATGGCGATAGCTAATAAATATATCATATATCTTTTCCATCCTCCACCCTTTTAGCTTTTTAATAATTATAGCAGAGAAAAAATAGAAAAATTAGAATTTAGTTCTCTTTTTTTGGATAAAATCTTTTTATAATATAACCATCTGCTCTAAACTCATCATCCTTATCAAACTCATACTCTTCAAAATAATCATTCAATATTGCAGATAGATACTTTAGCCTATCTTCAGCGCTAATATCAGGAAGCTCCTCTTTTAAAAAGCTATATAGGTCTTTATCTTGAAGTTTTGCTTTTGTATGAAGTTTTAGAATATTTCCAATGCTTAAATCTACTTTTTCCATCTCCTCTCCTTTAATGTTTCACGTGAAACATAGTTTTATTAACTGATATTGCACACTTACAATAATAAATATATTTGAGCGAAAATATATTTTTTCAAAAATGCCTAACATCAGTTATTAAAAGTAAAATTAAAATTTCACTTCCAAAACTATCTATTTATCATCATCTTTTAAAGCTGCAATAATAAAACCCACAACTCCAACAACCACCACAACTCCAACAATAGCATATAAAGCCATATCTAATATTGTCATTTTTTCTCTCCTAAATTTTGCTCCCTAAGCTGTCCACACGCTGCACTTATATCAAGCCCTTTTGACTCTCTAATGGTACAAAGCACCCCTTTATTCAAAAGATACTCTTGAAATTTTTTTACATCCTCTTCTTTTGGGCGCTCAAATTCGCTTCCTGGATATGGATTGAAATATATCAAATTTACTTTTGCCCTAATTCCATCAAGAAGCTTTACAAGCTTTTTAGCGCTTTTAATATCATCATTAACACCTTTAATCATCAAATATTCAAACATAACCTTTTTCCTAATATTAACAGGAAAGCGGCGCACTGCATCCATTATTGAAGCAATATTATAGGCTTTATTAATTGGCATTAGCTTAGCTCTTAGCTCATCATCAACCGCGTGTAAAGAGATTGCCAAATTAACCCCCAAATCAAGCTTTGCAAGCTTATCAATCTTGCTGCTAAGTCCTGAAGTTGAGATTGTTTGGCGATGAGGAGAGATGCTCATTCCATCCATATCTGAAAATATCCTAATAGCCTTTGCTACATTTTCAAGATTATCAAGCGGCTCCCCCATTCCCATATATACAATATTTACCTTTCTATTACACTCAATATCATTATCTTCATAGATTTGTAAAACCTGCTCAACAATCTCCCCTGCTTCTAAATCTCTAACAAATCCCCCTTTGGCAGTCAAACAAAAAGCGCATCCCACTTTGCAACCAACTTGAGAAGAGACACAAACGGTATATTTTGGAAGATGCTTTATTGAGCCATCTTCATTATAGATAGTATCCCTCATCTTTAATAAAACCGCCTCAACCGTGTGGTTATCTGGCAATTTAAAAAGATATTTAATCGAGCCATCAATACTCTTTTGCTTTGAGACAATCTCTAAATTTCTAATTGAGTATTGCTCTTCTAATTTGCTTCTTAGCTCTTTTGGAAGATTTTTCATATCCAAAAAGCTCTTTACTCTTTTGTGATATAGCCAATTAAAAATCTGCTTGATTCTAAATTTTGGAGAGATTTTTTGCTCTAAATCCTCTTTTGTAAATCCTAAAATGCTCTTTTTCTCTTCTTTCATCTTATCACCTCTTTTGCTCTTAAATACTCTTCTAATCTTTTTTTTGCTTCATTATGATTTTTTAAAAACTCCTTATGGGCATTTTCAAAACAATAGTTTGTTACAATAAAAACACCCCCAACAGGAATATTAAACTCCCTTGCAACTGAGATAACTGAAAAAAACTCCATATTCTCAAGCTCAATATTAAGACTCAAATACTTTTTGCTAATCTCTTTGCTCTTTGTGATATAGTTGCTTGAGTTTATAATTGTTTCACGTGAAACATCTTCTGCTGCACTTACAACATTATCAATTGGAGTATAGGCTGTATTTAACAAAAATGAGTGCTCAATATTGCTTGCAACCCTGCTCTCAACAATTTCAAAAATCTCTTTTTTTCCATAGCTTCCAGCAGTGCCTATAAATAATATAAATTCAGGCGGATTCATCAAACATATTCTGCTAAGATTAATAGCGCTCTCAATAAGCCCCACCCCAATTGGTGTTGCAAAGCTAAAGTTTTCATTATTTCCAGCACAAACTATCATCTTAGAGCCTAACAGGAATATTTTGAGATTTTAGATATCTTTTTAAATCAACTATATCAATCTCTCTAAAATGAAAAATTGAAGCAGCAAGAGCCGCATCAGCTTTGCCCTTAATAAAAGCATCTTTTATATGCTCCATCTTCCCCGCTCCACCACTTGCAATTACAGGAATATCAACAACTTCACTAATTGCTCTATTTAGCTCATTATCATATCCATCTTTTGTTCCATCTGCATCCATTGAAGTGACCAAAAGCTCTCCAGCCCCCCGATTATAGGCCTCCTTTGCCCATTTGATTGCATCAATTTTTGTATCTCTTCTTCCTCCATGAGTAAAGATATGCCAAGAGTCCCCCACTCTTTTTGCATCAATTGCAACAACAATACATTGACTCCCAAACCTCTTTGCCCCCTCTTCAATAAAAGCTGGCCTTTTTATTGCAGCTGAATTGATACTAACCTTATCACACCCTGCATCAAGCAAATTATATATATCATCTAACTCTCTAATTCCTCCTCCAACTGTTAATGGAATAAAAACTTCTCGAGCCACCTCTTTTACAATATCAACAATTGTCTTTCTCTCTTGATGAGTTGCAGTTATATCTAAAAATGTTATCTCATCAGCCCCCTCTTCATTATATCTTTTTGCAACCTCAACAGGGTCTCCTGCATCCCTTAGGCCAACAAAATTTACCCCCTTAACAACCCTTCCATTATCAACATCTAAACACGGAATTATTCTTTTTGCAAAATAATCCATCAAATCCCTTTTGAGTTTTTAAAAAAGTATATCAAAAAAGATTTAAACTATTAGAGATAAAATTTAGAAGAGAAAAAGAGAAGGATAGAGTAAAATTATTTCTTATTGCCCTCTTTTTTAGCTACTTTCTTCTCTTTTAGAGCATCATCAAGCATTTTTTGAAGCTCTTTCATATGTGGCATTAGCTTTTTGCGTGTAAGTCTTTGCCCCTCATATGTCAATTTATTCATTGTAGCCAAAACTTTCTTGCCAGTCTTAGTCTTATAAAAATTGGTAATCTCTCTTAACTCTTGAGGAGTAAAATATTTTGCATAGAGCTTTGCTAAATCCTCTCTCATTACTCTCCAACCAATATATTTTTCATAAAAGGCTTTAATATTACTCTCAATCTTTTTAAAGCGTGGGTCTGCTTGAACAATTCTTTGAGTAGATTTATTAACCGCACTCTTATAGACAGCCTTTAGATTCATCTCATCTAAGAGCTTTTTAGCCTCCTCAACTGCACTATTTTCTTTTATACTCCCTTTTTTAATAGAAGTATCATTATTTTTTGCCTCCACAAACAGAGAAAGAGAAGATAGTATAACCAACCAAACTATAACTTTTTTAAACTCAAACATAAAACCATATCCCCCTTTTTAATTTTCCTCTTTATATTATACTACAAAATAAAAAGTTTTGATAGAGCTAATCTAGAAATTTAAATTTTTTAAATAAAAAAATGCAATTCCAATATACTCATGCAAAGCCCTATATGAGGCCTCAAAGCTTCTTATACTTGGAATATAGTCATAAAAATTTTTAGGTTCTTCAAAATAGAAATCAACTGACTTACTAATCACCTTAAAACCAGCATTCTTAAACTCCAAAACCGCTCTTTTCATATGATAAGCGCTAGTTACTAAATATATATCCTTTTTTAACCTCTTATCCTCAAACAACCTAGCAGTAAAGATTGCATTTTGAGCGGTATTTAAAGACTCTTTTTCAAAATAGGTAGTTAAATATATATTAAAGGTTTTATTAATCATCTTTAAATCAGCCTCCACATTAGTAGCCTCCTTAACCTTATCCAATCCACCCCCACTATATACAAGTGGCAAATTCTTCTTTTTAGCAACTATCTCTCCATATATCAATCTTTTAAATGTATGAGGATAGCTCTTTATTACATCATACTCATTAGTCCCTCCTCCTAAAACCACAACCGCTTTGGGAGTAATATTATCTTTATACTCATACGCCTCCAGTGGTGCTATTAAATAGTTAGAGATTGGCTTGATTGATATAGCATAAAAAAATAGAGCAAGTATAAAAAGCAGAAGTTTTTTCTTTCTGGCCCAAATTGCTGCTCCAAATAGAGCCAATATAAAAATTCCAGGCGGAAGAAAAAATGATGTAAAAAGCTTTGAGATTAAATACATATAAATCCTTTTTTCGATATTATACCATAATGAAAAATATAGGTATACTTTTTAGCGGAACTGGCACAAATTTTAAATATATTTTGGATAACTTGCATAATAAAAAACTCAATGTTGCCCTAGCAATTACTAATAACCCAAAAGCTAAAGGGATAGAGTTTGCAAAGGAGTATAATATCCCTTTATATATTATTGATTCAAAGCTCTACTCTAATAGAGAGGAGTTTGATAAAAGAATAGTAAAAACCCTTCAAAAATATGAGCTAGATTTAGTGGTATTAGCTGGGTTTATGAGAATTTTAACTCCAATCTTTACTGAGCAAATAAAAGCAATAAATCTGCATCCATCCCTGCTCCCTCGCCATAAAGGGCTAAGGGCGATTGAGAGAAGCTTTGAAGATGAGTTTGAAGATGGAGGAGTTAGCGTCCATTGGGTTAGTAGCGAGCTAGATAGCGGAGAGATTATTATTCAAAAGAGCATAAAAAAAGAGGGGCTTGATTTTAATAGCTACTACAACAAAATTCGTCAAATTGAAAAAGAGGCTCTAAAAGAGGCTATTTTAAAAACTCTAAACCTCACTTAGCTATTCTAATATCCCCCTCCTCCCACGGCAAAAAGTTATACTTCTTATCATCTTTTACTTTGGTAAAAAATAGCTTTCCACTATCTCTCCAAGCATCCAAAACCACCCCCTCCTCCCATCTACTCTCTTTATCTCCAAATACCACAATTACATTATGCTCATTTAGCTTATTTGCATTTGCCCTACCCCACCTAAAATAGAAACTTTGAAAATCTCTTTTATTAATTTCTTTCATTAAGTCATCCACAAAGTCATAACAAAGCCCCTTTTGGCGCTGTCCACTATTTACCAAAAAGTTATGGTAAAGAGGAGGAGAGGTTAAGTTATACTCATTTGCCAAACGTTTAGAGTGGGTAATAGCTAAAGTAGCAAGAGTGCTAGCCTCTTCTTTATTATCAGATAGAGTTAGAAGCATCCTCTCTAACTTTTTAGCCTTTATCTTATCGTTTTGAGTATAAAGATTATTATACTTCACACTCCCGCAACTATTTATAAAAAAGAGTAAAAGAATAATCGCTAATAGTTGTTTCACAATTAATTACCCTTTTTTAGTTATAATTCTACAAAAAAAAGGATTTAATGTGAGAATTGTTGTGGTATTTTTGTTTCTATTTAGTGTTGCATTCTCTCAAACTCTAGATAAAGAGATTAAGAATGCAATTATTAAAATATATAGCTACTCAAAAGAGCCAAACTATAAAAAGCCATGGCTTAGCACTACTAGTAGCTCAAGTGGAAGTGGAGCTGTAATTGGAAAAGATTTAATCTTAACCAATGCTCATGTGGTAGCAAACAATACATTTTTAGAGGTGCAAAAGTATAATAGTGCAAAGCGCTATATTGCCAAAGTAATTGCAGTATCACACGAGCTTGATTTAGCTTTAATTACAACAGAAGATAAGAGCTTTTTTAAAAATATCAAACCCCTAAAAATTGGAGAGCTTCCTCAAACAGAAGATGAGATATCAGTTCTTGGCTATCCAATGGGTGGAAAGACTCTAAGTGTAACAACAGGAGTTGTTAGCAGAATTGAGCATCAGCGATATGTTCATAGTGCTGAGCGACTCCTTGCAATTCAAGTTGATGCAGCTATAAATCCAGGAAATAGTGGAGGGCCAGCAATCAATAAAGAGGGAAAAATTATTGGAGTTGTAATGCAAGGGATTAGCTTTAGCCAAAATATAGGATATTTGGTCCCTTCAGTTATGATAAAACACTTTCTAAAAGATTTTGAAGATGGCAAAATTGATGGAGTTCCCCAACTTCATATATTTATCTCAAAGCTTGAAAATCCAGCAGCAAAGAGATATTATGGACTAGATTTAAATAAGACTGGAATTTTGGTAGAAAGAGTTATGCCTCTTGGAAACTCAAATGGATATTTGAAAAAAGGTGATATTATTCTAAGCATTGATGGTAAAAAGATTCAAGATGATGGAACCGTGGAGTTTAGAGAAGATGAGTATACCTCAGCAAAATATGTAGTTGATTTGCACCAGATGGGAGAGAGTGTAAAGGTTAGAATCTGGAGAGATAAAAATGAGAGTGAAGTTACTATTCCTCTAACTAAATATACAAAAGATGTATGGTTAGTAAAACTATTTCAATATGATAAAGACCCAACCTATTTTATATATGGAGGGTATGTATTTTCTCCTTTAGTTGAGAATCTAATTAGCACTGGCAAAAATAAAAATTGTAGACTATTTTCATATCTAGATAAGTGTGCAACAGAGGATAAAAAAGAGCAAGTAGTGCTTCTTGGAGTATTAGCAGATAGAAGCAATCGAGGAAACCAAAATCTCTTTAACTATCTAGTTGAGACAATTAATGGGAAAAAGATTAAAGATTTTAAAGAGTTCTTTAAGGAGATGCTATCTAAAAAAGATGGATTTATTGTATTAGAGAATAATAAAGACCAACAAGTTATTATTGATGTAGATGAGGCTAAAAAGAGACACCAAATTATTCTTAATACCTATAATATTCAATATGATAGGTCATCAGATTTAAGAGAAAGTAATAATACAACTCAAAACAAAATTTAAAATAATCAAAAGGAGGAGGATATGAAAACTTTTATCTTTTTTCTCTTTAACTCTCTTATTTTTGCATCTTCTATTAATAGCCAAAATTGGTATAACCATCCAAAAATTGTCGAGATTAGAAAAGAGGTTAATAGAATAAATAAAAATATTAATCAACATAGATATAGAGTGCAAAAAAAGGGATGGAGTGATGAAAATGTTGGAGCTGAAGCAAAACTATATAAAGATAAAAATGGAAATGTAAAAAAACTCTTAATTATAGGAGGAAGTGAAGATAGCTTAATAAAAGGAGAATATTACTATCAAAATAAAAAGTTAATTTTTAGCTATCTAGTAAGTAATCACTATAGTGGTTGTGGCACTACCCTTAGAAACTACTTTTTCAATAATAAATTGATATTTCAAAAAAAAGATTATGGAACCTGCACTTTTGATAAAGAGATTTGCAAAGATTTAAACGACAAAAATAATAAATGTAAAAGAAGAGTCCCCTTCCCTACTATTATAAAAACCCCAACAGAGGCTTTTAAAGAGTTTTATGGAGAATAGAATTCTTAAAATATAAAGAAAGCCTCTAGCTAAACTCTTTCTTCGCAAAAATTTCTAATTTATAAGACTAAAAAGATTGTCTCCCTAGTTGGAGCAATCTAACTTTTACTTTTCTTCACATATTTCTTTTTTCACTTACCCTATTTCCATATTTTAGGAGATGTTTAAAATATGTAAATTCTCTTTTACTATTTTTTTTATCAAATTCATCATATAAGTTTATTTAAAATTTAAGAATTTCATTAATTTTAAAGTTTTTAAGAAAAAATAAAAATTTATAATAATATAATTTTAATATTTCAAAAAGGAGGTTATATGAAAAGAGCTACAACACTTTTAATAGGAGCAACAATTGCTCTATTGGCAAAGGGGGTTGAGTTGGCACCAGCAGAGCCTATTGCAGTTACTCCAACTCCTTCAACAAATTTAGAGTCTTTAATATCTCATGGAGCTTCTTTAAAGATAGGAACACTGGGAGTAGGAGCTGATTTTGAGCATATGTTTAACAAAAAACATGGAGTTAGACTCAATGTTAATGGAATTAAGATTAGTAGAGATGAAGAGCTAGATGATATTACTTATGATTTAGACTTAAAACTATTTACTGCTGGCATTCTTTATGATTATCACCCATGGGAGGGAAGCTTTAGAGTAACAACTGGACTCTACTACAACAACAATAAACTTGAAGGGACTGCAAGACCAACAAGCCCAGTTACAATTGGAGATAGAACATATCAACCAGATCAGATAGGGCAAATTGATGCCAAAATAGATTTTGAAAATGAAGTTGCTCCATATGTTGGAATTGGATGGAGTTCAACTGAGAAAAATGGATGGCACTTTACAGCAGATATTGGAGTTATGTATGCTGGAGAGCCGCAAGTTTGGGCACAAGCAACTCCTGGTCCAGCACTCCAAGACCAACCAGATTTAGTAAATCAACTTCAACAAGATATTGAAAAAGAGCGCCAAAATATCTATGAAGATATAAAAGATTATAAATGGTGGCCAGTAATTATGATTGGAGTCCAAAAAAAGTTTTAACCAAGGAATCCCCCTTGGTTAAGCCACTATACGGCTCCTAAATCAATCATTGAATCTGCAACCCTTTTAAATGCAGCAATATTTGCCCCTCTTTGCAAATCTCCTTCAAAGCCATACTCTTTTGCCGTATTATAGACCAAATTAAAGATATTTTTCATAATGGTTTGAAGTTTGGTATCAACCTCAGCAAAACTCCATCGAACCATTGAGGCATTTTGTGCCATCTCAAGCTGGCTTACTGCAACTCCTCCTGCATTTGCCGCTTTTGCTGGGCCAAAAAGAGCATTATTTGCCTTTAAATACTCAATTGCCTCTGGTGTTGTTGGCATATTTGCCCCCTCATTTACCATTATACACCCATTTTTAACAAGATTTTTTGCATCAAAGAGATTTAATTCATTTTGAGTGGCACAAGGCATTGCAATTTGGCAAGGAATATCCCAAATAGCATGCCCTCCTTTTGGATACTTATGGAGAGGAATATAGGTAGCTTTTGGATGAAGTTTAGCATATTCACTTAGAGATTTTCTATCAACCTCCTTAATTGCTTTTAGTGTCTTTATATCAATTCCATCTTTATCATAGATTGTCCCTTGGCTATCTGAGCAGGCAACAACTTTTGCTCCAAGATGAGTTAGCTTTTCCATTGCATAAATTGCCACATTCCCAGAGCCAGAGACCACTGCAACTTTATCTTTTAAATCCTCTCCAACCTTTTGTAGATAGTTATTTGCAAAATATACCGCCCCATATCCAGTTGCCTCTTTTCTTCCAAATGAGCCTCCCCAAGCAATCCCTTTTCCAGTAAGCGTTCCTTCATATCTTCCAGTTAACCTTTTATATTGCCCATACAGATATCCAATCTCTCTTTCTCCAACCCCAATATCTCCAGCAGGAACATCAACTCTCTCACCAATATGGCGATATAGCTCATTCATAAAGCTTTGGCAAAATCTCATAATCTCATAATCGCTCTTTCCTTTTGGATTAAAGTTGCTCCCTCCCTTTGCTCCTCCAATATTTAGATTTGTAAGGGAGTTTTTAAAGATTTGCTCAAACCCTAAAAACTTTACAATTCCTAAATTAACACTCTTATGAAACCTAAGCCCACCTTTATATGGTCCAAGAGTTGAGTTAAACTGCACCCTATATCCAATATTTACATTAATCTTGCCACTATCATCAATCCAAGGTACCTTAAAAATAATCGTTCTATCTGGCACAACAAGCTGCTCTAAGATTGAGTTTTGCATATACTTTTTCTCTTCATTAAGAAGAGGAGTTAGCGAATTTAAAACCTCTGAGGTTGCTTGATAAAACTCGCTCTGTCCTGGCGAGTGCTCTTTGATATAGGTTAAAATCTTTTTTATATACTCTATTGCATTCATCTTATCCCTTTTTTTGCTATTATACAAAAAAACTATGAAACTTTTTTGAAAGAGCAATGGCCTCTTTTAACTCTATTAATCTAAATTTTACTCTATCCCCCTCTTTTAGTTGAGAGAGTCTAAAACAATCAATATCAATAACTGAGCCAATCTTTGGATAGCCCCCAATTGTTTGGTGCTCTTTTAACAAGACTATTGGCTCACCACTTTTTGTTATTTGAATAGCTCCAAATGCAATTGGATTTGAAATAATCTCTATTTTACTACTAAAAACTCCCTCATTTGCCCTAAAGATATAGCCCATTCTACTATGAGATTTAATCTCATAAACCTCATTAAAAAAGCTCTCAATCTCTTTTTTTAAAAAAAGTTCACTCTCATAACCCAAAACTACTCTTAGCTCCAAAAAATTTGGATATTTTGGAATTAGCTCTCTTTTTAAAAAGCGCTTTAAGAAGGTTTTATTTTCTTTAAAAAATAGCTTATCCTCTTTTTTTAGCGCCCTTTTAATCTCCTCTTTAATAGAGACACTATAACTTCCAAGCACCTTTTTATCAATAAAACCTCCACTTACTCCAAAATATACTCTAACTCCCCTTTTTAAAAATTTTACCCTCAAAATATCGCCTCTATTAATAGAATAGGTTTGCCAAAGATTAATCTTTTGATTATTTAAAAATATATCAACCTCTCCCCCGCAAAATGCAAAAGTTGTATTGCCAAAACTCTCAATCTCAAAATCTCCATAAGCAATCTCAAGAAGCGGAGTATTGTGCAAATTTTGAAGCAACTTATTACACCAATTATATGCCAACTCATCCATTGCACCACTTTGAGTAATTCCAATATCTTTATATCCAAACCTTCCAATATCTTGAATGGTGCTTAAAATCCCAGCTCTTTTTACTAAAAAATAGCTCATATCTTCCCACCAAGTTTTAAAAACTCTTTTTTTGTTATTGGGATAAACTCTACCATATCTCCAACCTCTAATAAAGAGTATCTATCATAATTAAAGCTAAGTAGTTCAAGGGGAGTTCTTCCAATAATATTCCACCCTCCAGCACTATTTTTTGGATATATTGATGTTTGAGTATTTGCAATTGCAACACTTCCTTTAATAACCTCTTTTCTTGGAGAATCAAGCCTTGGTGTAGCAATCTTTCTATCAACCTCCCCCATATATGCAAATCCTGGCAAAAACCCAATTGCATAGACATAATAGCTCTTATTTGAGTGAATTGCAATAACCTCTTCAATACTTAAACTATTTAATTTTGCAACCCTTTTTAAATCAGCTCCAACTTCAATTGAGTAATAAACTGGAATCTTTATAACTTTACTTTTCTTTTTAAAAGAGAGCTCTTTTGTCTCTTTATAAAGCTCTAAAACCCTTTTTTTAACCTCTTTAAAATCGCTTTTTAAGATATCAAATCTTATTAAAATAGAGCTATATGAGATTACAACCTCTTTTATTAAAGGCTCTTTTTTTAAAAGAGTATAGAGTTTATAAAGCTCTTTAGCGCAATTTATATTAATCTCACTGCAAAAAGTTATTAATATTGAATCAACTGAGGCAATACTAAATTTCATCTAACACATCTTTTATTACTTTTACTAAACTTAAAGCCTCTTCATTATCCCCATGAACGCATAAACTATCAACTTTAAGCTTTAGCTCTTTATTATTAATATCATAAATAACCCCTCTTTTTACTAAATCCCTTACTCTTTTTATTACTTTATTTTTATCTTTTATAACGCTTCCTTTTTTGCTTCTTGCAACCAAAAAACCATCGCTACTATAGGCTCTATCTGCAAAAGCTTCAAATATTAGCTTTACTTTTGAGATTCTCTCAAACTCGCTATTTTTTGAGGTGCTAAGAATCATTAAAGATAGCTTCTTATCATAAGAATAGATTGCCTCATTAATTGCCATAAATATATCTAAACTCTTCATCATATCATTATATAGCGCTCCATGAGGCTTTATATATGAAATATCCACTCCATTTGCATTTGCAATAGCCCTTAGGGCACCAATTTGATAAAGAATAATTGCTTTTAATTCATCTTTTGAGTAAGGAATGCTTCTTCTTCCAAAACCAACCAAATCTTGATAGCTAGGATGCGCTCCAATCTCAACATTAAATCTTTTTGCAAGAAGGATAGTTTTTGTCATATTTAAGGGGTCTGAGGCGTGAAAACCACAAGCAATATTTGCCATATCAATTAAAGGCATAATCTTTTCATCTTCTCCTAATTTCCATATTCCAAAACTCTCACCAATATCACAATTTAGCTTTAGCAACTAATATCCTTATTGGAGTTTTTAAAATTATACTATAAAAAGGGAAAAAAGGAGAGAAAAAGAGAAAAATTAGAATTTTTCAATATGATATTTTAAATAATCATACCCTGTTCTATTTCTATTAGTAAGGTGTTTATAGTGCTCAATATCAAACATTGGCTCCTCACCCAATCCAGGAGTTACCCTATTAGTGCCATCATCTCTATCAATTGTACTTCTTAAACCATATTTAAAGGCTTTATCACCCTCTAGCTGCACTCTTTTCCAGTTAGTTTTTGATTTAGAAAAATCTAATGGAATCTCTATATAAAGGCCAATATACTTATTGCTATCTTCACTCCAGTAGATATTATCATTATCATCTGGCTTAGAGTATAAAAACTTTAAAGAGACTGCAATATCTCCAAAAAACTTTTTTGCCTCTATATCAAATCCGACATCTTGTTTCCAATACTTTCCAGCCTGAAATGAGAGTTGTAAATCAAGAGGATAGTAGTTATAAGTATATTTT
>JAADEQ010000041.1 GCA_013153345.1 Campylobacterota bacterium
TTTCTTTATAGCTACTATAAGAGTTGTGTTTAACCTCTAAAAATCTTTTATAAAGCTCTTTTTCCTCATCTTTTTCAAACAGATTCTCATCAACTCTTAACTCTTGATTTAAATTTATATCTTTTGAGATATTTGCAACTCTTTTAAAGGTAGAAAATAGCTCTTTTGAATTTTTCTCTTTTACAATCTCATCTAAAGCTTTGATTTTTTTAAAGATTGAGTTTATATTTGTATCATTTGAGCTAAGAACTGCAGTTACAATTGATGGATTTACATTTGCAAACTTATAGATTCTCTCAAAGATAAACTCTTTTAACTGCTTCTCATCAAACTCTTTATATAAAGGCTTAAGAAGCTTAAAAATCTCTTCTAACTCAAAATCTATATCATTTGAAATTATCATTCTAATAATTCCATTTACTGCCCTTCTTAGAGCAAATGGGTCTTTTGAGCCTGTTGGAATTTTGCCAGCACTAAATAGCCCAAAGAGAGTATCAAGCTTAATTGCCATTGCAACAAGTGTACTAAAGAGCGAACTTGGAAGAGGGCTTTTATCGCCTGTTGGAAGATATTGCTCTTTTATTGCGCTATATACAAGCTCATCCTCTCCAAGAGCCTTTGCATAATAATATCCCATTAGCCCTTGAAGCTCTGTAAACTCATATACCATCTCACTCAATAGGTCTGCTTTTGCTAACTCTATTGCCCTTTTTAAGAGTCTCTTTATATCTTTATTTGGATACTCTTTTTCTAATCTATCTTTATATAGCTCATATAAAATTTCAATAATCTTATCTTCTCTATCAATCTTATCTTTTAAGCTACCAAGCCCATCAATAAATTGCACCTGCTCAAGCCCTTTTGTGCTAAGCCCTCTTTTTAAATCATTCTTATAAAAAAACAAAGCATCCTCAAGCCTTGCTCTAAGAACCCTCTCATTTCCAGCAATAATTTTGCTAAAATCATTAGTTACTGCATTGCTAACTACAATAAAATTGTTTGTTAAACTCCCATCTTTAAAGACAGCAAAATATCTTTGGTGCTCTTTCATTGAAGTAATAATAACCTCTTTTGGAAGCTCTAAAAACTTCTTATCAAAGCTTCCAATTAAAGATGTTGGATACTCTGTAATTGCTACAACCTCTTTTAAGAGCTCTTTATCAATCTCAACCTCAACACTCTTTTCTTTTTCAATCTCTTTTATTCCATCTACTACTTTTTTTTCTCTATTTTTAGCACTTAATATAACATTTCCATCTTCTAAAGTCTTCTCATAATTGCTAAAATTAACCTCTCTAAGGGGCTTTTGATTCATCCTATGAACGCGAGTGGTATTATTTGCTCTAACTTTAAAAAGCTCAATATCAACAACCTCATCATCTAAAAGAGCAACAATCCATCTAATTGGGCGGATAAACTCATCTTTTAAATCCCCCCATCTCATCGCTTTTCCAAAATTCATACTCTTTAGCCACCTATAAACAATCTCTCCTAAGAGCTCTTTTGACTCAATTCCTTTTTCCTCTTTTTTATAATATAAAACTTCGCTATTTCCCTTTGTGGTTGTTGTTAGGTTATCAATCTCAACTCCGCACTTTTTTGCAAACCCTAAAGCTGCCTTTGTTGGCTGGTTATCTTTATATGCAATATTAAGAGGAGGCCCAAAAAACTCAACAACTCTATCTTCTTGCTTTAGAGGAAAGTTTGGGCTAATAATAGAGAGTCTTCTTGGAGTATACTCAAATTTAAAGTCACTTTCTAATCTATACTCTTTTAATAAACTACCCCAAGATTTTTCAATCTCATCTAAAATCTTTAGAAGCGGAAGTGCAGGAAGCTCTTCTACTCCAATCTCAACTAATAAAGGTGCTCTTTTCAAAACTACTTCTCCAATAATAAATTTTAATAGCTGGTAAAATTTTATCTAAAGCAAATTTAAAATAATAACTGATGTTGAGCCTTTAATAGAAAAAATTTGACTAATATCTAATTGGCTCTTTTTTGGAGGAGAGAGTAGGAGGGATTCTCCTATTAGTGGTAGAGGTTTTTAATTACCTCATTTATTACAATATTTGCGCTCTTTAGACTTGCAACACTCTCTTCATTTAAGCTTCCATCTTTTTTTGTTACAGGAGTATTCATAAGTTTTATTAGCTCATCTAAGATTAAGAGAGTCTTTTCTACCTCAACTTTTGATGCCTCGTGTAAATCCTCAATACTATCTGGTTTTTCAATAAATATCATTCTTTTTATCTTAGCATTTTGCTCTTGAAGAATAATATTATATTTTGAAAGTACTAAGCTTACTTTATTAATGTGGTCAATTACTTTTTGTAGCTGCTCAATCTTCTCTTTTAATTTTTGCTCATATTTCTCTGACCCCTCTTTTACCTTTTGAACATATCTTTTATTTTTTAAAGATTGCAAGAAGGTAGTTATCTTATATACAATTAATCCCACAATAAAAGAGACTACACCAATTAGTGCATACCCTTCTAGTGCTCCTCCTTTTAGGTTTAGAAGTTCAATATATTTAGCAGCAATTAAGTCTAAATTATTTTTTTGCATAAATGTAGCTGGCTCTAGCTTTAATCCAAGCATCTTTGCCCCATATGCAAATAGGGCTGCAGCTACAGCTGCTGCTGATAGGGTTCCATATATAAACCCCTTAAATCTTCCTTTAGAGAGTCTTTTTATCTCTAAAAGCTCCTCTTTATTATCAAGCTTTATCTCTTGAATAGACTCTTTTATCTCCCCTAAATCTTTAACCTTTAGTTGGTTTAGAAGCTTCATTGAGTCAGCCACGGTTGTTCTTAAAATTTCATTCTCTTGCTCAATTAACTTTAATGAAGCCTCTTCAAACTTCTCAAGTGTTTGAGAATATTGTTGATAGATGGTATAGGTCTTCTTTTTTACCTCTTCAAGTGAGCTATCTAAATCCTCTTTTTTAACTGGAGGAGGAGGCGCTTTTAGGTCTATCTCCTTTTTTTTGACCTCTTCTTTAACCTCTGCTACCTCCTCTTTAACCTCTTCTTTAATCTCTTGCGTCTGCTCTTTTACCTCTTGGGTAATCTCTTTTGCCTCATTAACCACTTTTTGTTGCTCCTGTTCATTTTCAGCATCTTTTGGAATCTCTGGCATATTTTTTGGTAGATTTTGATTCTCTTTCTCCATTTTTAAACCTTTATAAAGTAAACTTTATTAGTATAATAGCAAAATTTTTAAAAGATTTCTATTAAAATATAGATATAAAATTTCAAGATTATTAAAGGTGTGAAGTTGGAGATACTAATATATATAATTGTAGCAATATTAGCACTAAGTGTAATTGTTTTTGTTCATGAGCTAGGACACTTTTTGGTTGCAAGAGCTTTTGGAGTAAAGGTTGAGCGCTTTAGTATCGGTTTTGGAAAGCCATTTTATAAAAAAGAGTGGGCTGGGACTGAGTGGGCCTTTGCTCCAATCTTGCTTGGTGGGTATGTTAAGATGAAAGGGCAAGATGACTCAAACCCTCTTGAGAAAAATTATGAACCAGATAGCTATAGTGCAAAAAAGCCTTGGCAAAGAATCTTAATACTTCTTGCTGGACCTTTGGCAAATATAATTTTAGCCTTTTTTATCTATTTTGTAATTGCAATTAATGGGGCTCCTGTTGTTGCTGCATCAAGCTATCTAAAGCCCGTTGTTGGAAAGGTTATGCCAAACTCTCCAGCTCAAAAAGCTGGTCTTAAAGAGGGAGATATAATCTTAGAGATTGATGGCAAAAAGATTAAATATTGGTATGAGATTGGAGAGGCAATTCAAAGTGCAAAAGAGCCAATTAAGATAAAGATAAAAAGGGGAGATAAAATCTTAACTCTATATTTAAATAGTAGAGTTGAGGATAGAAAAAATGAGTTTAATGAGACAATAAAGAGAAAAATAATTGGAATTGCTCCAAAGGTTAGCCCAAATGAGGTTATTGAGTTTAATTTAATTGAGGCTATTAAGTATGCTTTTAATGAGACGGCAAAAGCTACATTTTTAATTACAAAAGGTGTTCAAAAAATCTCAACAGGAGAGGTTGATTCAAAAAATATTGGAGGAGCAATCACAATTTTTGATATTATTATGAAGTTTGCAAAAGAGGGTTTTATCTATTTAATTTTTATTATGGCACTAATTTCAGTAAATTTGGGAGTTTTAAATCTGCTTCCAATTCCAGCTTTGGATGGAGGGCATATTATGTTTAATCTATATGAGTTGGTTACAGGAAAAGAGTTAAATGAGAAGGTTTTATATATATTAACCCTATTTGGATGGGCATTTTTAATCTCTTTAATGGTTTTTGGATTGTATAATGATATAAATAGAATATGGGGTGAGAGATGATTTTAGATAAAGAAGTTTTAAGGGATAGACTTGATAGGTTAATTTGGGAGATTGAAGAGGCTAGAATTAAAAGAAGTGAACATCTAATTGTTCAGCTTGTAGTTGTTAGTAAATATACTGAGAGTGAGAATATAAGAACTCTTTATGAGCTTGGACAAAGAGCATTTGGCGAAAATCAGGTTCAGCAGCTTGAAAAGAGAGTTAATGAGTTAAATGATTTACCAATTGCTTGGCACCAAATTGGAACGCTTCAGACCAATAAGATTAATAAATTAATAGATTTAGAGCCATTTTTGCTCCAATCTCTTGATTCAATAAAGCTTGCAAATGAGCTAAATAAAAGACTTGAGAAAAAAGATAAAACAATGGATGCTCTGCTTCAGATAAATAGCTCATATGAAGAGAGCAAAAGCGGAGTGAAGCCAGAAGAGGCAGTTGATATTTATCAAGAGATAAAAGAGAGGTTTAATAGAATCAATCTAAAAGGTGTAATGACAATTGGGGCTCATAGCAAAGATGAGAGCAAGATAAGAAAAAGCTTTGAGAGAACCTATAATATTTTTGAAAAGTTACAAAAAGATGGTGCTAAAATTTGCTCAATGGGGATGAGTGGAGATTTTAAAATAGCAATTGAGTCTGGTTCTAATATGGTTAGGATAGGGAGTTATCTATTTAGAGAGCCATAAAGGTAGAGATTGAAGATATTAGTCCATATTTGTTGCTCAGTTGATAGCCACTACTTTTTGCAAAAGTTACAAAAAGATTATCCAAAAGCCAAGCTTATTGGTTTTTTTTATGACCCAAATATCCATCCATATAGTGAGTATTATCTTAGGCTTTTAGATGTTAAAAGAAGTTGCAATATGCTTGGAATTGAGCTTATTGAGGGGGAGTATGATTTTAGAGCTTGGCTTGAGGCTGTTAGAGGATTAGAGGATGAGCCAGAAAAGGGGAAGAGGTGTAGTGTCTGTTTTGATAGAAGATTTGAAGTTAGTGCCAAAAGGGCAAAAGAGTTAGGGTGTGATGCCTTTACTTCAACTCTTTTGACCTCTCCAAAAAAATCTATTGAGCAGTTAAAAGCTAGTGGAGATGCTTTAGCAAAACAAGAGGGTATAGAGTTTTTAACACTTGATTATAGAACAAATAGTGGAACTCAAGAGCAAAATAGATTGGCAAAAGAGGATAAGCTCTATCGTCAAAACTATTGTGGATGTATGTTTGCTCTCTCAAAACAGCGCCAAGCTCAACAGATAGTAGCAAGTGAGCTCTTTTCTCCAATTAATAGACAAATTTTGCCAAACTCAATTGAAGATAAAATTAGACTCTATCAAAAAAGAGTAGAGTTGGAAGAGAAGGGTATAGAGTATGAGATAGTAAAGAGTCGCTTTTTAAATTGGCGCTTATTATATGGATTAGTTAGACAAAAGGGTAAGAGTATCCCCTCTTATATTTTAGCCTTCTCAAAGTTAAAGAGAAAATTTAGTAGAGGAAAGGTTGAAAAAGAGATTAATGGAGTATTTTATTTTAATCGAGATGAGATAAAATTTATAACTTTAGAGTATTTTAATAAACTAGCCAATAGAGACTATAAGAGTATAAAAGAGCTATATTTTAACCCTTTACCATTTGAAGAGGAGATTAAAATTAGAGATAAGCTTACTCTATTATCTTATGATTTAAGTGCAATTATAGTAGTTGAAAAAGAGCCTATTGGAAAGTATGAAATACTCCTTAACTCCACAATATATGAAGATATAAAAGAAAATCTTATAATTTTATCTAAATGATACCTAAATAACCAGTTTTTAACATATGTTTGGATAAGATAATAACGATATTTTTTAGATAGAGGTATTATAAGATGCTTTATAATGTAGTAGAAATTCAAGAGATTTTGCCGCATCGATATCCATTTTTATTGGTTGATAGAATTACTGCTTTAGAGCCAGGAGTGATGATTGAAGGGTATAAGAATGTCTCAATCTCAGAGCCTGTATTTCAAGGTCACTTTCCAGGCCATCCAATCTATCCAGGAGTTATGATAATTGAGGGAATGGCCCAAGCTGGGGGGGTTTTGGCCTTTAAGAGTATGGATGCAAAAAATCAAGAAGATACGAAAAATAAAGTAGTATATTTTATGAGTATTGATAAAGCAAAGTTTAGAAAGCCAGTAGTTCCAGGAGATAGATTAGTATATAGATTAAATGTAATTAAAAATAAAGGTGCAGTTTGGCATCTTGATGCTAAAGCTTATGTAGATGAGAAACTTGTAGCTGAGGCTGAACTTAAAGCTATGATTGTGGATAAATAATGGCAAATATTCATCCAACTGCAATAGTAGAAGATGGCGCAATAATAGGAAAAAATGTTACAATTGGTGCCTATTCATATATTGGAGGGGGAGTTAGGATTGGGGATAATACTACTATTAAAAATCACACATTGATTGAGGGAAATACGACAATTGGAAAAGATAATGAGATATTTTCCCATGCAGTAATTGGCTCAATTCCTCAAGATTTAAAATATCAAGGGGAGAGAGTTGAACTTATAATTGGAGATAATAATAAAATTAGAGAGTTTACTTTAATAAATCCAGGAACAAAAGGCGGCGGAGGAGTTACAAAAATAGGGAATAATAATCTTTTAATGGGGTATGTTCATATTGCTCATGATTGTAAAATTGGCAATAATTGTATATTAGCAAATGCGGCAACGTTGGCTGGACATGTTGAGCTTGGTAATGGGGTTGTAATTGGAGGATTAACTCCTGTTCATCAGTTTGTAAAGATTGGTGATTTAGCAATGATTGCTGGAGCTAGTGCTTTGGCTCAAGATGTCCCTCCATATTGTCTTGCAGAGGGTAATAGAGCATATTTAAGGGGCCTTAATCTAACAGGCCTTAGACGCCATATTGATAGAAAAGATATAGATGAGTTAAAGAGTGCTTATAAGAAGCTATTTAAAGAGGGAAGAAACTATAAAGAGGTAGCTAAAGAGTTAATTGAGAATTCAAATAATATATATGTAAAGAATTTAGCTAAGTTTGTATTGGAGACAAAAAGAGGTATACAATTTAAAAGGAGTGAAAGTTAATGAAGCAGTGTAGTTTTTGCGGCGCTCGTGAAAGAGAGGATTTGCCGCTAGTAGCTGGGCAAAATGCCTATATTTGTATGAATTGTGTAGTATCAGCATATAAGATTTTATTTGGAGATGAAGAGAGTAGTGAAGTAGAGAATGTGGAGTTAAGAGAGCTTACTCCAAAAGAGCTAAAGAGATTTTTAGATGAGTATATTATTGGGCAAGAGGAGGCAAAAAAGACTCTTGCAGTTGCAGTCTATAACCACTATAAGAGAATTTTAAATCAAAATCATCTAGATACTGAGATTGCAAAATCAAATATCTTATTAATTGGACCAACTGGTAGTGGAAAGACACTCCTTGCTCAAACAATTGCAAAGTTTTTAGATGTGCCAATTGCAATTGCAGATGCTACAACTCTAACTGAGGCTGGATATGTTGGAGAGGATGTTGAGAATATTGTAACTAAGCTCTATCAAGCAGCAGATGGGGATGTAAAAAAGACTGAGAGAGGAATTATCTTTATTGATGAGATTGATAAGATTGCAAGAATGGGAGAGAATCGCTCAATTACTAGAGATGTATCAGGTGAGGGGGTTCAGCAAGCTCTTTTAAAGATAATTGAAGGAACTATTGTTAATATTCCTCCAAAAGGGGGTAGAAAGCATCCAAATCAAGATTTTGTTCAAATTGATACTTCAAATATCTTATTTATTGCTGGTGGGGCTTTTGATGGTCTTGAGGAGATAATTCAAAGAAGAATTGGAGGAAATACTCTTGGATTTGGCCATAAAAAGAGAGGAAAAGAGGAGAGAGAAAATATCTTATCGCTTGTAGAGCCAGATGATTTGGTAAGTTATGGATTGATTCCAGAGTTGATTGGAAGACTCCATATTATAGCAACTCTAAAGCAGCATACAATAAAAGATATGATAAGAATTTTGACTGAACCAAAGAATGCATTAATTAAGCAGTATCAAGCTCTATTTGAGTTAGATGGTGTGAAGCTTACCTTTGAAGAGGAGGCACTTGAGGCAATTGCAAGAAAGGCTTTTGAGAGAAAAACAGGAGCAAGGGGGCTGCGCTCTATTTTAGAAAATATCTTGCTTGATTTAATGTATCAATTGCCTGAACTAAAAGGGTATGAGGTGGTAATTACAAAAGATGTGGTGGAAAATAATAAAGAGCCTCTATTTATAAAGAATAAAAAAAGTGCGTAAAAGGATTTAAATGTTAGGAACGTTTAAGAATATGTTTGGTTTTCTTTCAAAAGATTTAGCAATTGACCTTGGGACTGCAAATACTTTGGTTTTAGTAAAGGGGAAAGGGATTGTTATTAATGAGCCCTCTGTTGTTGCAATTAAGGTTAATAAGTTTGGAAGAGAAGAGATTTTAGCTGTTGGTAAAGAGGCAAAAGAGATGGTTGGAAAGACCCCAGGAAGTATCAAGGCGATTCGTCCAATGAAAGATGGGGTAATTGCTGATTTTAATACTACTGAGATGATGATAGAGTATTTTATTAAAAAGATTAATGGGGGTAAAAAGCTCTCTTCTCCAAGAATTGTTATTTGTGTTCCCTATGGGCTAACTCAAGTTGAGAGAAAAGCAGTTAGAGAGTCGGCTCTAAATGCAGGAGCTAGAAGTGTCTATTTAATAGAAGAGCCAATGGCTGCAGCAATTGGAGCTGGACTTCCAGTTCGTGAGCCAAATGGTAACTTGGTTGTTGATATTGGAGGAGGAACAACAGAGATTGGTGTAACATCTCTTGGTGGGCTTGTAATTAGTAAATCAATAAGGGTTGCTGGAGATAAACTTGATGCAGCAATTGTTGATTATGTTAAAAAGAAATTTAATCTCTTAATTGGGGATAAGGTTGCTGAGGGGCTAAAGATTGATATTGGAACAGCAATTAAATTAGATGAGCCACTAAAGACAACTGTAAAGGGTAGAGACCAAGTTGAGGGGATATTATCTTCAGTTGAGATTAATAGTGAAAATATTAGAGAAGCAATTTTGCCTCCACTAAATCAGATAGCTGAAGCCTTAAAGAGTGTGTTGGAGCAGACCCCTCCAGATTTAGCAGGAGATATTGTTGAAAATGGAATTGTATTAACTGGAGGTGGAGCTTTAATTAGAGGTATTGATAAGTTCTTAAGTGATGCTGTAAAACTTCCAGTATATATTGCAGATGAGCCGCTTTTGGCAGTTGCAAAAGGGACAGGTGAGGCATTGGACCAAATCGATTTGCTTCAAGAGACCGCATATGAAGATTAATTAATGAAGAAAAAAGGCTTTTTATTACTCTTTATCTTTATTCTTCTTTTTATTATCTTTACTAAATATAATGGGAAGGTAAAAAGCTTTTTTTTAGATTTTATTAACCCCTTAAAGATTGCCTATTTGCACTTTCAAAATCTTGGAGATAGCTATTTTAAGCAGCAAGAGAGTATTATAAAGCTTCAAAAAGAGAATAAAGAGCTTAGAAAAAAGCTACTTGAGCAAAAGTTTTATATTGAACAGCTCTCAAAAATATATAAATTGGTTCCCTCGTTAGCTAAAAAACCCTATAAGAGTATATATGTAGTTGATACTATCTCTTATGTGAAGCTTAATAAATTTAATGAGATAATGCTTACAACTCCAAAAAATTTTAAATTTCAAGAGAAAAAACTCTATGGTCTTATTCAAAAAGATGTTGTAGCTGGAGTTGCAGAGTTTAAAGATAATAAGCTATATGGCTATTTGCTATCTAATCCAAAGGCTACTTTTAGTGTAGTAATTGGGGAGGATAGAGTTAATGGAATTGCTCAAGGTGATAATATTAATGGAATGGTAATAAAATATATTCCTCGCTGGTCTAAGGTTAGGATTGGAGATATTGTAAGAACTAGTGGGCTTGATAATATCTTTTTTCCAAATATTCCAGTAGGAGTTATTACTCAAGTAAAGACCCTTGATAGATATAAGATGGCTAAAATAAAGATATATGCAAATATTGAAAAGCCAAGTATGTTTTTACTAATTGCTGATGCTACCCCTTATTTAACAACAGACTATTTGCCAGATACCTCTTTTCCAAATAAGTTTTACCCTTTTATTACACTTGATAAAGATGAGAATATTACTGATGAGACTACTCAAACTCAAGATGAGACAATTGAGCCAAAAGAGCCAAAAGAGGAGGAAGAGAGTATTGATATTTTAAATCAAAATCTATTCTTTGAGAAGAAGTTTAATCTTGATTTTAATCAAAATCTCCCTTTAAATAGTTTTTAGTATAATTCTAAACTAAAAAAAGGTCTTCTTCTATGCCAAAAAGAGATGATATTAATACAATTTTGTTAATTGGCTCTGGTCCAATTGTAATTGGGCAAGCTTCTGAATTTGACTACTCTGGAACTCAAGCAGCAAAAACTCTAAAAGAGCTTGGATATCGTGTTGTTTTAATAAACTCAAACCCTGCAACCATTATGACAGACCCTGAATTTGCAGATAGAACCTATATTGAACCAATTGAGGAAGATATTATTGCAAAAATTATTGAAAAAGAGAAAGTGGATGCGATTTTGCCAACAATGGGAGGGCAAACTGCCTTAAATGTTGCAATGAAGATGTATGAAAAGGGGATGTTAAAGGGGATTGAGTTTCTTGGAGCAAACCCAGAAGCAATTAAAAAAGGAGAGGATAGACAAGCCTTTAAAGAAGCGATGCTTAAAATTGGAATGGATTTGCCAAAATCAAAATATGCTTATAATCTTGATGAGGCAGTTGCAGCTGCAAAAGAGATTGGCTTTCCTTTAATAATAAGAGCTAGCTTTACGCTTGCAGGTGGTGGAAGTGGGGTTGCTTATAATATTGATGAGTTTAAAGAGATTGCAAAAAGAGGGCTTGAGGCTAGTCCAATTAATGAGATTTTAATTGAAGAGTCTCTACTTGGTTGGAAAGAGTATGAGATGGAGGTAATTCGCGACAAGGAAGATAATTGTATAATAGTTTGCTCAATTGAGAATATGGATCCAATGGGGGTTCATACGGGCGATTCAATTACTATTGCTCCAGCTCTAACTCTAACAGATAAAGAGTATCAAAGAATGAGAGATGCAAGCTTTAAGATTTTAAGAGAGATTGGAGTTGATACTGGAGGAAGTAATGTTCAATTTGCAGTAAATCCAAAAAATGGAAGAATGATTGTTATTGAGATGAATCCAAGAGTTAGTCGCTCAAGCGCTCTTGCAAGTAAAGCCACTGGCTATCCAATTGCTAAAGTTGCAACGCTTCTTGCAGTTGGATATACGCTAGATGAGATAAAAAATGATATAACAGGAACTGCAGCTAGTTTTGAGCCTGTAATTGATTATATTGTAACAAAGATTCCAAGATTTACTTTTGAAAAGTTTCCAATGGCAGACTCAACGCTAACTACTGCAATGAAGAGCGTTGGGGAGGTGATGAGTATAGGAAGAACATTTAAAGAGTCTTTTCAAAAGGCGCTTGTATCACTTGAGACAGGACTTATTGGATTTAATGAGATTGAAGCAGATGATGAAGAGATTAAAAAAGAGATTAGAAGAGCAAATGCAAATAGAGCTTTATATATAATGGAAGCTTTCAGAAGAGGCTTTAGCGTTGATGAGATATATGAGCTTAGCAAAATTGATAAGTGGTTTTTATATCAATTTGAAGAGCTATCATCTATGGAAAAAGAGATTGATTTATCAACTCTAAATAGCGCTTCAAAACTAAGAGAGCTAAAGGCAGCTGGCTTTAGTGATGCAATGATTGCGCATTTAATTAATAAAGAAGAAAAGACTAATCTAAATGAAAATGATATATATAATGCAAGGCTAAAGCTTGGTGTTAAGCAGCACTTTAATGAGGTTGATACATGTGCAGCTGAATTTAGAGCTCTAACTCCATATCTATACTCAACTACTAGCATCTCAAGCAATTTAGAACAAGATAATCCAACAAATAACCAAAAAGATAAAAAGATTTTAGTAATTGGAGGGGGGCCAAATAGAATTGGGCAAGGAATTGAGTTTGATTACTGCTGTGTTCATGCTGCATTTGCCCTCAAAGATATGGGAATAAAATCAATAATGTATAACTGCAATCCAGAAACCGTTTCAACTGATTATGATACAAGCGATATTTTATATTTTGAGCCAATTGATTTTGAGCATGTAAGAAATGTAATTGAGAGTGAAAAACCTGATGGCATAATTGTTCATTTTGGTGGCCAAACACCTCTAAAGCTTGCTAAAAATATAACTCAAATTGGAGCAAATATAATTGGAACAAGTGCAAAAGTTATTGATATGGCTGAAGATAGAGAGAAGTTTGCTAACTTTATTAAAAAGCTTGGTCTAAAGCAGCCGCCAAATGGAACTGCATTTACTAAAGAAGAGGCTCTTCTAATTGC
>JAADEQ010000100.1 GCA_013153345.1 Campylobacterota bacterium
ATAATACAACTTTAGCTCCTTCTACCAATACAACCTTGCCATCTCCTACTACTTTGGAGATAAAACCATATTTTTCCAAAATTAGTGGTGCATATTATGATGGTGGGGTTGATGTGGAGATTATTAAAGATATTAATAACTCTAAAGAGAGTCTATATGTAGCGATGTATGATTTTACTAATAAAAATATAAAGCAGGCTCTAATTGATGCTCATAATAGAGGTGTTGAGGTAAAAGTGGTGACTGATGATACTACTATTGATGATGATGTATATGTTGAATTAATAGAGAGTGGAATAGAGGTTATAGATGATGCTAACTCATCTAAGTTGATGCATAATAAGTTTTTAGTAGTTGATAATGAGATTTTATGGAGTGGAAGTGGGAACTATACAGTTTATGCTTTTTATAGAAATTATGAAAATTATGTAAGAGTAAAGAGTAAAGAGATAGCCGCAATTTATAAAAAAGAGTTTGACTATCTTTATACTCATAACAATAGCGATTATGATGGGGGAGAGGTTAAAAATATAGAGATATATTTCTCTCCGGACTCTGATTTTGAGGAGAAGATTGTGGAGTTAATAAAGGAGAGCAATAAGAGTATTGAGTTTTTAGCATTTGCGTTTACTAACTATAAGATTGCATATGCATTGGTTGGAGCTAAAGAGAGGGGAGTTGAGGTAAAGGGGGTAATGGATGAGAGTCAAAATGAGTTTCAAACATATAGTGTGTATGATGATTTAAAAGAGGAGGGGATAGATGTAAAGCTCTCAGATAGAAAGCTTCACTCTAAGGTGTTTATATTTGATGATAAGATTGTGATTACTGGCTCATATAACTTTACAAAGAGTGCTAATGATGAGAATAATGAAAACTCATTAGTGATATATGATAGTAATATCTCTAAAGCTTATATTGATAATTTTAACTTTATCTACCAAAGAGCTCAATAAGAGGGTTTTATTGAGCTGGAACCTTTTTTAGGGCTCTAAATTTAGAGTCCCATCCACAAAAAAGAAGAGTCTCTAATCCATATAGAGTTGGTTTACACTCAATTACCATCCATTGATAATCTTCACAGCTGCTAAAGGTGCAATTATACTCTTGGTTATCTTTATATATAATTAGTCCTTCTTTTGTATATTTAAGAGGGTACTCACTAAGGCTAATTATCTCTTTAAAACTCCCATCACTATATCTCTTTTCTACCATTTTATCTTCACTAAAATCTCTTATTATATATTTATCAGTGGTTAAATCTACTCTATACCAAGGGGTAGAGGTTAAAATCTCTTTTGGAGAGGGTTGATTATTAAAATTATTACTCTCTTCTTGGCAACCAATTACTATTATAAAAAAAATTATACTAATAACTATACTCCTATACATCTTTTAGCTCCTTAGATTTACCATAGAATGGATATATTGTTAAGCATAGCATCTAAAGCTTAAAAATAAATAAAATAATTAGATTTCATGGATTTATATATAGAAAAATACTATTTATTTAGAGAAAAATAGAAATTCAGCTAATTTAAAGTTGATAGTCGTTATCATTTTCAAAATTATATGGAGGAAGAGGTGTTATTGGTAGATTTAAAAAAGGGTCAAAGAGGGATTGTTAAGAGGATAGATGCTAATAGTGAGCTTAAGCAGCGTCTTCTATCTTTTGGAATAGTAAGAGGAAGTGAGATTGAGGTTGTAGATTATGGGATTAATCGCTCTACTATTGAGGTTAGAGTTGGAAATACCCTTTTGGCTCTAAGGTATGATGAGGCAAAGGCAATTGAGGTGGAGAGGATTGATGGAGAGGATTAAAGTTGTCTTAGCTGGTCAGCCAAATGTTGGCAAATCGATGCTTATTAATGCATTAAGTGGCACAACCAAAGGAAAAGTTGGAAATTTTAGTGGGGTAACGGTTGAGAAACTAGAGGTCTGCTTTACTCACCATTGTCATCTAATTGAGCTAATCGATTTGCCAGGTACATACTCTTTGGATGCCTACTCCAAAGAGGAGATGGTTGCTAAAGAGTATCTATTAAATGAAGAGTATGATTTAATCTTAAATGTAGTAGATAGCACAAATTTGCAACGAAATCTTCTTTTGACTTTAGAGCTTTTAGAGCTTAATAAAAAGATGATTGTCGCTTTAAATTTTGCAGATGAGGCAAAAAGAGATGGAGTTGAGATTGATATAAAGCAGCTTCAAAAGCTTTTGGGAGTTAGGGTTGTATTGATTTCAGCAAAAGAGAATAGAGGAATAAAAGAGCTTTTAGATGCAATTCATTATGTAGCAGAGCATAAAAGAGAGCCAAATAGAATTACCTATAGCGATGTATTTGAAGAGGAGATTTTAAAGCTTGAGAAGTTTTTAAATGAGAAGGGGTTTAGATATAAAGATTGGAGCAATAGAGAGGTTGCAATTGCTCTTTTATTTGAAAATGAAAAAGTCTATAAAGATTTACACGATAATCCAATTATGATTGAGCTATATCCATTAATTAGGGACTCTCTTGAGCATATCTATACCCATTATGAGACAAAAGATATAAAAGAGATAAAAGCAAGTGAGCATGCAGCAATTGCAAGAGGAATTGTCTTAGAGGTAGTAAAGGGGGCAAAAGAGCCAAAAAGCTTGACTTTGACTCAAAAGATTGATTCTATTTTGCTTCATAAATATTTGGGAATTCCTATTTTTCTCTTTTTTATGTGGGCCCTTTTTCAATTGACATTTAAGTTTGGAAATATTCCAATGGAGTATATTAAAGAAGCAATTGATGGCTTTTCAAATATAGTAGGAGGGTATATCTCAAATAGTGAGATAAGAAGCTTAGTTGTTGATGGAATTATTGGAGGGGTTGGGGCAGTTTTGCTATTTTTGCCAAATATTATTATTTTATATCTTGGAATTGCACTGCTTGAGACAACTGGATATATGAGTAGAGTTGCCTTTTTGCTTGATGGCTTTTTTCATAAATTTGGGCTTCATGGAAAGAGCTTTATTCCTCTTGTAACTGGCTTTGGATGTTCAGTCCCAGCATATATGGCTGCGCGTGTATTAAAGAGCAAAACAGATAGACTTATTACTCTTTTTATAATAGGCTTTATGAGTTGTGGAGCAAGGCTGCCGATTTATGTTTTGTTTATAGGGGCATTTTTTCCTCAAGAGATTGCAGGAAATATGCTATTTTTAATCTATATTTTTGGCGCAATTGTGGCTTTAGTTATGGCAAAGTTTTTAAGAGTATTTATATTTAAGAGTGAGGATGAGCCCTTTGTTATGGAGATGCCAAAATATAGGCTTCCATCTCTTAGACTCCTTTGGCATAGTGTATATTCAAATGCAAAAGAGTATCTAAAAAAGGCGGGAACTTTTATCTTAGCCGCTGCAGTTTTAGTGTGGTTTGCAAGCAACTATCCAAAAGATAAAGAGTTAGACCAAACCTATCTTCAAAAAATAGAGACTACAAAGAGTGAAAAGAGAAAAAAAGAGCTTGAGGTAGAATTAAAAAGAGCCCAGTTAGAAAATAGCTATCTTGGTCAAATTGGAAAAGCAACAGCGCCTTTTTTTGCCCCTTTGGGGTTTGATTGGAAGTTAAGTGTTGCGCTAATTAGTGGACTTGGAGCTAAAGAGATTGTTGTCTCTACATTAGGGGTTTTATATAGTGTGGAGGAGAGTAAGAGTGATTTAAAAGAGGCCCTAAGAAAAAATCTAACTTTGCCAGTTGCAATGAGCTTTATTGTATTTGTAATATTTTATCTGCCATGTTTTGCTGCTAGCTCAATGTTTACCAAAGAGGCTGGTGGGGTTAAATATTTTATATATCTATTTTTATTTACAACCGCAGTTGCTTGGATAATGAGCTTTTTAATATTTAATCTGGTTAAACTATTTGTTTAGCCTCTCTTTAACCTCGCTAATAATCTCTTCATCCTCGCTCAAATCAAGCCACTTAAAAGTCTTTCCGCTTTGAATAGTTCCATCAAGCAAATCTCCGCTATTTCTATATTTTAAGTCAAGCTCAGCAATCTTAAAACCATCTAAAATTTTGCTAAACTCAATCAATCTTTTTGGAGGAGATGCAAGATTGGTATATAAAAAGCAGTAACTATCAATCCCATATCTTCCAACTCTTCCGCGAAGCTGATGAAGCGTTGCAAGTCCAAATCTCTCAGCTCCAACAATTACAATTGTAGTAAGGCGTGGCAAAGATATTCCAACCTCTACAACCGTAGTTGATAGAAGAATATTTCCCTTTTCTCTAAACTCTAAAAGCTTTTCATCTTTATCTTTATCTTTTCCATAAGTAACAAATACCCCATCAAAATTTCTCTCCCAAAAACCAATTGCCTCATTTAGTGAGCTATAAGGAATCTCTTCACTTGGCTCAACAAGTGGATAGATAATTAATACTTGATGATTTTTTTCTATCTCTTTTTTAATATGCAAAAAGAGCTCTTTGAAATCTTTTTTTTGAATAATTTTAGTAGTTATTTTCTTCTCATATGGAAGCTCTTTAATAATTGAGATATCAATTGACTCACTCTCAATCATTGCTTGCGTTCTTGGAATTGGAGTTGCGCTAAATTGCAAAAAGTGAGGAGATTTATTCTCTTCTTTATTTAAAAAATCAAGCATTGCCCTTTGGTTGGCTCCAAATCGATGCTGCTCATCAACCATAACCAAAGCCACTTTTGGCAAATCATCCCTATAAAGCAGAGCATGAGTTCCAATTATAAAATCAGCTCTCTTATAATCTCCAATTTGGCTCTTTTGAGTTAGAAGCGCAATATCTAAAAACCTCCCTAAATATTTTTGCGCCTCCTCAAATAGCTGATTTGCTAAAATTGAAGTTGGTGCCATAAGGATTGATTTTTCCTTATTTGCAATCAAGGCTGAAGCTAATATTACCATTGTTTTACCACTTCCAACATCTCCAATAATAACTCTTCTTGCAGCCTTTTTATCTTGGGATAAATCCTTTTTAATATCATCAATTGCTTTTAGCTGGTCATTTGTTAGGCTAAATGGCAAGCTCTTAAAAAATGGCGCCAAATCTGCCCTTAAAGCCTTTTTTGCCTCTTTAAAGACCCTTTTTCTTCTAAGCTTTAAGATATAATTTATCGCCTCAATTGATTTTAAATCTTTAATAACCTCCTCTTTTAGCTCCCCATCTTTTTTTATATCACCAAGCGAGCTTGGGAAATGAAGATTTAATATAGTCTCAATCTCACTGCTGTTTAATGGAGTCTTTGAGAGATTTTCTTTGGTAATATATTTTGAGATAAGATGTTTAATTTGGGACTCTTTAATCTCTTTTTTGTAGTTTGGCTCAATCTTTCCAAAACTCTTTAGAGATTTTGGCTGAAGGATTTGGAGTTTATTATTAAAAATATTAACCTTCCCCTCAATTATATGAGATGAGCCAACTAAAAAGAGCTTTTTATGAAATGGAGTTGTCTTAAAAAAAATTCCACTAATATAACTTTTAAAATCCTCTAAAAAAAAGGTCACTTGAAGGCGAGAATTTATTATATTTTGATTAATAACCTTTGCTTTTGCAATTAAGGTTTTATTATTTTCTATCTTTTTGCTAAGAGTTGTATCTTTGTAGCTACTTGGCACAAGAAGCGCCAAATCAAGAAGAGTTTTTACTTTTAGCTTTTTTAAAAGAGGTAAATCTTCTTTTTCAAACATCTACTTTTGCTTATTTGTTACAATAAAAAAGCTTAGCTTATTTATCTCTTGATGGTTTTTAATAAAATCATTTAGCTCTTTTAGCGTTAAATTTTTTATAATCTCAAGCTCCTTTTTTGAAAAACCAAGCCCAAGCCCGCTATAATACTCATTAAAAGCTCTATTTAATCGCTGCATTAAAGTCTCACTCCTTAGCGGCTCACTTCCTAAGAAAAACTTTTTTGCACTATCAAGCTCTTTTTGAGTCGCTCCCTCTTTTAAAAATTTATTAATCACTTCTTTAACAACCCCAATTGCCTCATCTTGATTCTCAAGCTTTGTTTGAAGATATCCAAAAAAGTAGCTATTTGTTCTATTTACAATAAAGCGGCTATATGCTGAGTATGCCAGCCCTCTTTTAACTCTAACCTCCTCCATCAGTCTACTTCCAAAACCGCTACTTCCAAGAATAAAAGATGCAACCTTTCCAATTACCCTTTTTGTATCATTTGACTCCATATAATATGGTGCTCCAAAATAGATATAGGCTTGCTTGGTATCTTTATTAATCTCTTTGCTCTGGTTATTCTCATTTACTTTTATCTTTTGAAGTTTTTTAACCTCTCCACTCTTTAGATTTGAAGCAAACTTTTTTACAACCTCTCTAACTTCATCCTCACTAAAATCCCCACCAATTACTACTAAAAGATTATTTTTATATAGATGCGTATCAATAAAGTTTTTTAAATCCTCAAGTTTTAAAGATTTAATTGACTCAATTGTTCCAAGTCTTGGATTTGCTAAAGGAGTTCCTTTAAATAAAAGCTCTTTTAGTCCATTATTTGCAATATAATCAAAATCATCAGCTTTTCTTGCCAAAACTCCAACTCTTTTGGTAACTACCTTTTTAAAAGCTTCATCGCTATAGTTTGGCTCATTTATTAGCTCAATTACCTTTTTTAATCCAAAATCAAACCTCTCTTTTAGTGATTCAAGAGTAAAGACAAAGGTCTCATTTCCACTATTTACACTAAACTCAATTGCATTATCCTCAAGCTCCTTTGCAAACTTCATTGAGCCATCTTTTTTGCTCCCTTCATTTAATAAATCTGCAGCCAAACTAACAAGCCCAGCCTTTTTGCTCGCTAAAGTGCCTGAATCTTTAAATATAAACTCAACCGAAGCAAGTGGGAGTCTATTATCCTTTTCAAAAATAACAGGAATTTTTGTATTATTCACCTCAACCTCAAAAAAAGTTACTGCCATTAAATATCCTTGTAATAAAAGTAGTAGTATAAATTTTTTCATTAGATACCTTTTAGCTCTTTAAAAATATATTTTTTTGCTGTTTTTGAAAGATTATTAATTGGAGCCAAATCAACCTCTTTTCCAAGCTCATTAGATAAAGCCCTCTTAATCTCTTCTAATCTTTTAAAGACAATAAAACCTCTATATTTTTCTATAAATTTTTTCTCAACATGATATAACAAATCTATATCATTAAAATTCTTCTCCCCCCTTGCAAATGAGCCAAATACCCCATCAATAATAAACCCATCTTTTTTATACTCCTCTTTTAGCTCTTTTAATCTTTTTAAAATATCCACTAATAAAACCTCTCTAAGATATTATAGGCTGTATCTCTTTTTGCCGGTTTTTCTCCAATATCTTTTATTAACTCTATCATTTGAGCTTGATTCATTGAGTTTCTTGCCCCTGCAGCTGCAACTACATTCTCTTCCATCATTGTACTTCCTAAATCATTTGCTCCAAATAAAAGTGCCATTTGCCCAATATAGCTTCCTTGAGTCACCCAAGAGCTTTGAATATTTTTTACATTATCCAAAAATAGCCTTGCAACTGCAAGAAGGCGCAAATATCTATTTGAGCTTTGCTTTTTTATTTGAGGATATTTTTTAATTAAAGCTGTATTTGCCCCTTGAAAGCTCCACATAATAAATGCCCTAAAGCCATTTGTCTCATCTTGAAGCCTTCTTATCTCATCAAAGTGCTCAATTATCTCCTCATCACTCTCTAAAGTCCCATACATCATTGTAGCAGTTGATTTGATTCCAAGTTTATGAGCCTCTTTATGAATCTCAAGCCATCTATCTTTATCAATCTTTTTTGGAGAGATTAAGTCTCTAACCCTATCGCTTAAAATCTCAGCCCCAGCTCCAGGAATTGAGCTAAGCCCTTTTGCTTTTAATCTTTGCAAAACCTCTTTAACAGAAATTTTAGAGCGTCTTGCAATATAATCAATCTCAATTGCGCTAAAGCCATGTATTGTAATTTGAGGAAACTTTTTATGGATATGCTCAACTAAATCCTCATACCACTCAATCTCAAGCTTTGGATGAACCCCTCCTTGAAATAGAATCTGAGTTCCTCCAATCTCAAGAAGCTCTTCAATTTTCTTATCAATCTCTTCATAACTTAAGATATAGGCATCTTCATCTTTTTCTTTTCTATAAAAGGCGCAAAAATCACAATCTACCCAACATATATTTGTATAGTTAATATTTCTATCAACCACAAAGGTAGTAACCCCTTTTGGATGAAGAGCTCTTTTTTTAGCATAAGCTAACTTTCCAAGCTCCTTTAAATCCCAATCTCTTAAAAGCTTTAGCGCTTGCTCTTTTGTTAATCTTTGATTTATATCAACACTTCCCATTACTCTTTTAGTGACTCCTCTTTTTGCTCGCTGCTCTCTTCTTGCTCGCTATTTTTAGATTCTTCTTTTTGCTCTTTTCCAATTGCATCTAATATTCCATTAATAAATTTTGGAGACTTCTCATCAGCAAGCTCTTTTGCAAGCTCAATTGCCTCATTTATAACAACAGCTCTATCATTCTTATCAATTAAAATCTCATAAGCCCCAAGGCGCAAAATTGCCTTCTCAATCCTTCCAATCTTATCAAAATCCCACCCCTTAAGGTGTTTTTTTATCTCTTTATCAATATAGTCTAAATTCTCAATCGTTCCTCTAAAGAGATGGTTTGAAAACTCTCTTTGCTTATTTCTAATCTTTTTTTCCTCTAAAATATCTTCAAAAAACTCTCCAATTGTCTCATTTCCCAAATCATATGCATATAAGAGCCCAACAACTGCCGCTCTTGCTTGATGTCTTGTTGCCATATTAAATCTCTTTATATAAATTTATTAACTCAATCACGCTACCCATAGCCTCAGCACCCTTATTTCCAGCTTTTGTGCCAGCCCTCTCAATTGCTTGCTCAATATTATCAACCGTTAAGACTCCAAAAGATACCGGCTTGTTATATTTTAGCGTAACATTTGCAATCCCTTTAGTTGCCTCAGCGCTTACATAATCAAAATGAGGAGTTGCCCCTCTAATAACTGCTCCAAGGCAACATACTCCATCATATTTGCTGCTATCTAATACCCTTTGAAGTGCAAAAGGAATCTCAAAAGCCCCAGGGACTAAAATTAAATCCAAATTCTCCTCTTTGCCTCCATGTCTAATAAAAAAATCCTTTGCACCCTCAACCAATCTATCTGTAATAAAGTGGTTAAATCTGCTACTAATAATTGCAACTTTTGTATCTTTGCTAACTTGTAAATTTCCCTCAATTACTCTCATAACTCTCCTTATTAATTAAACTAATCTTTTTAAGTAATTTTATTATCTTCTTAAACTCCTCAATATCTACCATATTAGCCCCATCACTTAGAGCAATTGATGGATTAAAGTGAGTCTCAAAGAAAAATCCATCAACCCCAACAGCTGCAGCTGCCTTTGCAAGAGGCTTTACAAACTCTTTATTTCCAGCACTAACTGAGTTTGCTCCAGCAATCTTTTGAACTGAGTGAGTTGCATCAAAAATTACAGGCGCAAACTCTCTCATAATAACTAAATTTCTCATATCAACAACCAAATCTCCATACCCAAAAACATTGCCTCTCTCAGTTAAAAAAACTCCATACTCTTTGGAAATTTTAGCCGTTGGCTCACCTTTATAGCCTCTTGTAACTAAAACCTTTTTTAAACTATGCTTCATTGCATCAGCGCTTAAAAATTGAGCCTTTTTAATATTTATTTTTGCTTTTGTCTTTGCAGCCTCAACTAACAAATCAGTTTGGCGGCATAAAAAGGCTGGAATTTGAATAATTTCAGCAACCTCGCTTACAATTTTTGGCTGATAGCTCTCATGCACATCAGTTAATATCTTAAATCCAAACTCTTTTTTAACCTCATCTAAAATCTTTAATCCCTCTTCAAGCCCAGGGCCTCTGAAGCTATCAATACTTGTTCTATTTGCCTTATCAAAGCTTGCTTTAAAATAAAACTCAATCTCTTTATCTTCATTAAACTCAACTAACTCTTTTGCAATTTTAAAAACATTCTCTTTGCTCTCAATAACACACGGCCCTGCAATTAATATCACATCAACCCCTTTTTTAAATTAGAGATATTATATCTAAAATGGGTTTAATTATTAAAGGTAATTAAGAAGATTTAAAATATAAGCTACATATAAGAGGAGAGCTCCTCTTATAGTCTTGCTTCGTAGCGTCTAAGCATATATAGCTTTTTAAGAATTTTCTTTCTTGTTGCAATTTTCTCTTTTTTACGTCTCTCAGCTGGCTTTTCATAATATTGTCTAGCTCTTGCCTCTGTTACAATTAGGTTTCTATCACACTGCTTCTTAAATTTTCTATATGCTTCATCAAATGTCTCTTTTGGACTAACAACAATTCCTGGCATCTTCTCACCCCCTTTCATCTCCAAATTTGCTAATTGCGGGAGAAATTGGCTAGAATTATACTAATAAAATTTTAAATAAAGGCAAAAAAGATGCAAAAACTTTTTAAAAATTGTTATGAGATGGATAGAAAATCTTATGAGAAATTTCATCTTACTGAAGATATCCTAATGGAGCATGCTGCTAGCTCTATGCAAAAATTTATTCAAAAAAAATTTCCCAAAAAGAGTAAAGTTTTAATTGTCTCAGGAGTTGGAAATAATGGTGCTGATGGAATTGCCTTAGCTAGACTTCTTCATAAAGAGTATAAGGTAAAGCTCTTTATTCCCTTTGGGCTAAAGAGTCAAATGGCAACGCTTCAACTAAAAAGAGCTAAGGCTGTTGGAGTTAAGGTGGTAAAAAAGATTAAAAAGGCAGATATTGTTGTGGATGCGCTATTTGGTGCTGGGTTAAAGAGAGAGCTTAATGAGCAAACTATAGAGATTATTAAGAAATTAAATAGAATGGATGGGTATAAGATTGCTTGTGATATTCCAACAGGAATTAATGAGCAAGGTGCTCTATCTCCAATAGCTTTTAGGGCAGATACTACTATTACAATGGGAGCGTTAAAGGAGGCTTTATATAGTGATGAAGCAAAGGATTATGTAGGTAAAATAGAAGTGGCAAATTTGGGGGTGGCAAGAGAGCTATATGAGGATGAGAGTAGTAGTTTTGTGCTTCAAAAAGAGGATTTTAACCCTCCAATTAGGAGAAAAAAGAGCTCTCATAAAGGGGAGTATGGACATGTTGGAGTGTTTGTTGGTCAAAAGAGTGGAGCTGCAATTATTAGCGCAACTGCTGCAGCTAGATTTGGAGCTGGATTAGTTACTTTAATCTATCATGAGAAGATAACTCATCCTCCATTTTTAATGAGTAGCTCCACAATGCCTCCAAAGATTAATTCAATTGCTATTGGGATGGGATTAGGGGAGTATTTTGAAAAAGAGTTTTTGCAAAAGTATGTGATTGACTCTTTGGTAGCAGTGGTATTGGATGCAGATAGCTTTTATAAAAAGGAGCTATTAGAGATTGTTTATCAAAAAGATAGAAAAGTAGTACTTACCCCTCATCCAAAGGAGTTTAGCTCTCTTTTTGAGATTTTAGAAAATAGAAAGATTTCAGTTGAGGAGATTCAAAAAGATAGATTTCAAATTGCAAGAGAGTTTGGCTCAAAGTATCCTAATGTTGTTTTGGTTTTAAAGGGGGCTAATCCAATTATTGTTAAAGGAGAGAGAGTATTTGTTAATCCTCTTGGAAAAGAGGTTTTAGCTAAAGGTGGGAGTGGAGATATCTTGAGTGGATTAATTGCTGCTTTATTAGCTCAAGGAAGAGATGAGCTAGATAGTGCTATTAATGGCTCTTTAGCTTTAGCTCTAGCCTCAAGAAGATATAAAGGGGCTAACTACTCAGCATTGCCAAATGATATTATTAATATAATTCCAAAGTTAAGGAGGAAAAAATGATAGTTGATAAGAGTTTTAAGATGTTTATTGAGACTGAGGTGCCAGAAAATGAGCTAATTATCTCAAGAACTGACTTAAATGGTGTAATTACTTATGCAAATGATACCTTTGCAAAGATATCAGGATATGAGCCAGAGGAGTTAATAGGTAAGCCCCATAGTATTGTTCGCCATCCAGATATGCCAAAATCAGTCTTTAAGGAGCTTTGGGATACTCTAAAAAGAGGTGAGAGCTGGAGTGGCTATATTAAAAATTTGCGTAAAGATAAAGGATATTATTGGGTATATGCTCATATTAGTGGAGTCTATAAAGATGGAAAGTTAGTAGAGTATAAGTCTGTTCGTGAACCAGTTGCTAAACCTATAAAGATTAAGATGCAAAACCATTATGATGAACTTAGAGAAAAAGAGGAAAATAGCTGTAGAATTGTAATTTATAGTAGTTGTGATATTTTAGATAAATTAAAGGAGTAAAAATTACTCCTTTTTATTATTAAAATCTTCATACTCTTTAGCATATGAGCTTAGAGCCTCTCTTACTAACCAAAAGTTATCGCCCCATCTTGGATTTGAATCAAACCATTTATGATTTGTATAGTCCCAAATCCACCAGCTTTGTTGAAATCCAGCTGAAATCTTAACAGGGTTACCATTCTCATCATACGCATCATTTTGTAGATGATACATATACCAGCTTACATATTGAGCAAGCTCCTCACTTGTTACATCACTTCCAAGATATTTTATAGTTGGTTTATAATCAGCCTTAATTCCAAATAGGCTTACCCAAACTGGAATATGAGTATTGTTATAAAAGTGAACTGCAGGCCACCAAGTATAATATTTTGCACTCTCTGCAAGTCTCTCTTTTTCTGCTGGGTCAGTTGCTCTTAAAGAT
>JAADEQ010000097.1 GCA_013153345.1 Campylobacterota bacterium
TTTTTATCAAAATTGCTCTTATCAATAAAATATTTAATTCTATTTTTCTCTAAAAACTCAAGTAGCTCATCCTTGCTAATATCCAAAAGCGGGCGAACTAAAAAAAACTCATCTTCTCTTTCAATCTTGCTCATTCCACTAAGCTCACTAACCCCAGCCCCTTTGCTAAACCTCATCAAAAACCACTCTATCTTATCATTTAATTGATGCGCAGTAATTAAGCTGTTATAGTTATGCTCTTTAATAATCTCTTTAAAAAAGCTATATCTAAACTCTCTTGCATTTGCCTCAAAATTGCTACTAAATTTAGGGGCTCTTTTTATAAAAATCTTTTTATTATGCTCTTTAGCCAAACTTTTAGCATACTCAATCTCTTTATATGCCTCTTCTCTTAGAGCGTAATCAACAATAGCAATATCAAACTCAATCTCAAGATTTTTTAAAATAAAAAATAAAGCAGTAGAATCAACGCCCCCAGAAAAGGCTAAAAGATTTTTTGAAGTTTTTAAAAAATTAGCTACATTTTTTTCAATCATAATAAAAAATTAATGCTACCGCCCCTTCAATAATATTAATGAAAAAAATATATTTAAGCGAAGAGTTTGTAATTTTAATATAAAAATATACGTTACTTGTAAAAAAGCACGCTTCAAGCGAAGCGATTCGTGCTTTTTAGCATATTTTTTATATGTTGCGCTAGCAAAAATTACAATTTCTCTAAGCAAAATTATATTTTTTTCAAAAATGTATAAAGTTAGATAGGAAGAAAAATCTTCCTATGCCTCAATATCCTTAATTTTTACAATCTTATTCTCAACTCCAAGAAGCTTGCAAGCTCTTGCCTTTATATTTGCAATTGTAAATCCAAACTTCTCAAAAAGCTCATTTGCAGGACCTGACTCTCCAAAGCTATTCATCCCTAATACATCATCTGCATACTTATATAGCTCAACTCCCCTGCTTGCCTCAACTGCTAAAATCTTAGTATTCTTATCAAACACCTTCTCTTTATATTCCCTATCTTGCTCTTCAAATAGCTCAAGGCAAGGCATTGAGACAATATTTGCCTTAACTCCCATCTTTTCTAAAAAGCAGCCTGCCATTAAGCTTGGCATAACCTCGCTTCCACTTGCAGCAATTGTTAAGATTGCCCCTTCTCTTTTTTTAATAATATAAGCACCTCTATCAACATCTCCAAAATCAATTTTTGGCTTTAGAGTCTTTAGCTTTTGGCGCGTTAAAACAAAAGCTTGAGGCGCATTAATAGTTATAGCCTTCTTCCAAGCCTTTAGATTCTCAGTCGCATCAGCAGGCCTCCAAACATAAAAGTTTGGCATCGCTCTAAATTGAGACAACTGCTCAATTGGCTGATGCGTTGGCCCATCCTCTCCAACTCCAATACTATCATGAGTCCAGATAAAAAAGTTTCTTATATTTGAGAGCGCAGCAATTCTTGCAGCAGGCTTTAAATAGTCACTAAATACAAAAAATGTTGCATTAAAAGGAATTATTGTGCCATATAGCCCCATTGCATTAGTAATTGCAGCCATTGCATGCTCTCTTACTCCAAAATGAATATTTTTCCCCTTTGGAAACTCTCCCATTCCTTTTAGTTCAGTCTTATTTGATGGAGCTAAATCTGCGCTACCTCCCAAAAATCCAGGCACTGCTTTTGCAATTGCATTTAAAATCTCACCATTACTCTGCCTTGTAGCCATCTCTTTTGAATCGCTAAAATCTGGCCACTCAATCTTGCTAAAATCTGGATTTAAAAGCACCTTTAATGCCTCATTTTGCTCTGGATATGGAGCTTGCTTTAATAGATGCTTCCAAGCTCTCTCAAGCTCCTCTCCAACAACTACAGCTTTTCTAAACTCCTCTAAAACATCCTCTGGCACATAAAACTCTTTATCTGGTGGAAATCCAGCTCTTTTTTTTGAAGCTCTAATAACCTCTTTTCCAAGTGGCGCTCCATGAGTTTTAGGGTCTCCTTCAACTCCAACAGCCCCTTTTGCAATAATTGTATTTGCAATAATAATTGTTGGAGAGGTTGCATTTTTTGCCCTATTTAGCGCCTCATCAATTTGCTCATAACAATGGCCATTAATATGGATTACATCCCAATTCATCGCCCTAAATCTCTTTTCTACATCCTCATTCCAAGCTAAAGAGATATCCCCCTCAATTGTAATATGGTTGCTATCATAAATTAAAATCAAATCTTTTAAATTTAAGCGCCCAGCAAGTGCACACGCCTCATAACTAATTCCCTCTTCTAAATCCCCATCTCCACAAAAGCAGTAAATCTTATGGTCAATTATTTTGCAAGTTTCGCTATTTACCTTATTTGCACTATACTCTTTTGCCATTGCAAAACCAACCGCATTTGCCACACCTTGCCCCAATGGACCTGTTGTTATCTCAACTCCAGGAGTATGCCCATACTCTGGATGGCCAGGAGTTTTTGAGCCAAGTTGACGAAAGTTTTTTAAATCATCTAAACTCAAATCATATCCCCAAAGATAGAGCAGTGAATATATTAATGCACTTGCATGCCCACCAGAAAAGACTAATCTATCTCTATTTAACCATTTTGGATTTTTTGGATTGTGTTTGAGATGTTTTGATAAAACAACTGCAATATCTGCAAGCCCCAACGGAGCTCCCGGATGGCCGCTTTTAGCTCTTTCAACCATATCTGCAGCTAAAAATCTAATTGTATTAGCCTGTTTTTTTAAAAACTCTTTATCCATCTATTTCCTTTCGTGTCTATATAGATATTTTTCTAAAATCTCTTTTAGCGCATTTTGCAACTTTAAATCTAAATTGCTAAACTCATCTTCAATCTTTTTTGCCAAACTATTTGCATACTCTATTGCACCATTTAGCCCCAAAATATTTACAAAACTATTCTTATCTCCATCAAGCCCTGTTGGCTTTCCAGCCTCACTCTCACTTAGCGTTGCATCTATAATATCATCTTGAACCTGAAATAAAAGCCCCAAATCCAACCCAAATTGATATAGCTTATCTTTAGTATCTTTATCTAAATCAACAATCACTGCCCCCATAAGAAGCGATGCAGCAATTAGTTTTGCCGTCTTATTTAGATGCATAATCTCAACTTCACTCAAACTTAAGGGCTTTTTTTCAAACTCCAAATCAATTGCTTGCCCAAGCACCATTCCACTAAGCCCACCATTAGTTGAGAGAATCTTTATCAACTCAACCTTTACATCATCTCTAAAAGCAGAAGTTGAGATTAGCTCAAAAGCATATGTATTTAGCCCATCTCCAATTAAGATTGCAATTGCATCATTATAGATGGTATGAAGTGTAGCTTTTCCTCTCCTTAAACTTGCATTATCCATTGCTGGCAAATCATCATGAATTAAAGAGTAGGTATGAAAAAGCTCAAGCGCCATTGCAACCTTATAACTACTCTCAAGAAGCAGCGGCTCATACTCTTTTACAATAGATAACATCAACTTTGGGCGAAAATGCTTGCCGCTATTTTTTATAATATAACTTAGTGCCTCATTATAGTAGGGATGAAAACTCTTAATAGTAGGAATATTCCTAATAAAATACTCTTCAAAATCTTTCATTTAGACCTTTAAAATCTTTTTGGAATTATATCTTAAAGTAAATAAATTTTTTGCTGAATTAATTTTTGTAGTATAATAAAAAACTAAATATATTAAAGGAGTAAATTATGAAAAAAACAATTGTTCTTTTGGCAATCTCGTTTGCATTTTTGCACTGCTCTTCAAATAATACAATTGAGACTAGTTCATCTACTAATATACACGGAAAAAGATTTGAATGTGAAGAGCCAAGACCAGAAGCTTGCACATTTTATTATGAACCAGTTTGTGCTAAACCAATTAATGAGACCTTCTCAAATGGATGTTTTGCATGTATGAATGAAGAGGTAGAGTTTTATGTCTTAGGAGAATGTAAAAAATAAATTTCCCTTTTTTAGGGAAATTTATTAAACTAAGCCACTACTTTTTACTAAATCAGTAATAAACTTCATTAGAGGCTCAATATAGAAGATTGAAGTAATTGTAACAAATGCTGCAAATCCAATTACCACTTCTAAAGATAGGGCTCTATTTGCATAAATAGTTACCTCTTCCTTATCTTTATCAGCTGGCTTTAAGAACATATAAACAATTAACTTTAGATAATAATATACCGCAATTGCACTATTTAATGCCATAATTAAAGCAACCAAATAGTATCCCTTATCCACAATTGCACTTAATACATATAGTTTCCCCCAAAATAGGCTAAATGGAGGAACTCCTGCAAGAGATAGCATAAAAATAGCCATAATTACTGCTGCAATTGGAGCCTTATGAATCATTCCAGCAAATTTTTCATATGGATGGTGGAATCTATCATGAAATAGCTTTGCCTTTCTTCTACTAACCCAAAGCATTGCAAATGCCCCAAGGTTTGTAAAAAGAAACAATCCATAATATAAGAAAATTGATGAATAACCCTTTAGTGAATCAAGAGCAAGAGCTACCATAATAAATCCAGCATGGCTAATTGAGCTATATGCTAGCATTCTCTTTACATCACCTTGAACAAGAGCCATCATATTAGCAAGCGTTGCAGTTACAATTGCTAAAATAATAATTAGATTCTTAACTGAAACAATATCCAAATCTAAATAGATATTAAAAAATCTAACCGCTACAACCATCATTGCAATCTTTGGAATTATAGACATATATCCAGCAAGTGGAGCAGGAGAGCCCTCATAAACATCTGGAGTCCACATATGAAAAGGAATTAAAGATACCTTAAACCCAATTGCCACTAAAAGCAGCAATGCTCCTCCAACTACTGGGATTAAAATTCCAGCTTCACTCATTCTACTTTTTAATACATCTGCTACTACTGCTAACTCAACTGAGCCAGTAACTCCATAAATTACAGCAGCTCCCATTGCAAAAAATCCAGCTGCCATCGCTCCCATTGTAAAATATTTAATTGCTGCCTCAATTGAAGCTCTAGTATTGTGCATTGCAATTAGAGGATATAGAGCTAATGAAGCAGTCTCAAGCCCAATAAAAATTAAAATTAAGTTATCACTACTTACCATAAATTGAAAACCAAAAATCATAAACAAAAATAGAGCAAAAAACTCTGGATAACTAAACTCATGAAATCTCTTTTTAGTAAGAGCAAGCGGAATAAATAGCATTGAACCTATTAAGATAATAAGCTGTCCTAAAATTGCAACTCCATCAATTAATATAGTATCAAATAACCCTCTCTCATTTAAATTTAGGCTCAATACTGCCCCTACTGCAATAAAAAGGGTTAAAATCGTTAAAGTCACATATAGTGACTTATCCAAATCTTTCTTGATTAAATCAATAATTAAAATTACTAATGCACCAATTAGCGTCACAAGCATTGGCGCAAGAGTTACTAAATTTAAACTACTAAAATCGATATTAACAGGATTAATAGGTGCCATTATTTAGCCTCCTTCGTTTTGCTAACTAAAATAGTTGCTTTAGCCTCTTTTGTCTGCGCCTTTTGATGCATTAGCTCAACTAAAGCCTTTGTGCTAGTATCAATTGGTGCAAGAACTGGTTTTGGATATACCCCTAACCAAACTACAATCGCCACTAATGGAACTAAAGCAGTCAACTCTTTAGCATTTAAATCTTTTAGACTTTTATTCTCCTCTTTAGTAATTGGTCCAAAGAAGGTCTTTTTAAGAACTGCTAACATATAAACAGCTCCAAGAATAATTGAAGTTCCAGCTAAAATTGTCATTATTGGAGATACTTTATAAAATCCAGCTAAAGATAGATACTCTCCAATAAATCCAATTGTTAGAGGCAATCCAACAGACGCCATTGTCATAATTCCAAAAATAGTTGCATATGTTGGCATCACCTTCGCAAGTCCACCAAACTCATCCATTAATTTTGTATGCTTTCTATCATAAATCACACCAACAAGCAAGAATAGTGCTCCAGATACAATTCCGTGAGAGAGCATCAAGAATATACTTCCAGCAATCCCTTCAACATTCATCGCAAATGTTCCAAGCACAATAACACCCATATGTGAAATTGAGCTATATGCAATAACTTGCTTAATATCCTTTTGTGCAAAAGCCACCATTGCAGTATAGATAATCATAATAATTGCCAATATTGCAATTGGTAAAATTGCACTAACTGATGCATCAGGAAATAGAGGGAGTGAGAATCTTACAAATCCATAAGTTCCCATCTTTAGCAATACTGCTGCTAAGATTACAGAACCAACAGTTGGCGCTTGGCCGTGTGCATATGGAAGCCAAGTATGAAATGGAAACATTGGAACCTTAATTGCAAACCCTAGGAAAAATGCCCAAAATAGCCACTTTTGCACATCTAAATCCATCTGAAGCTTATACCAATCAGTTAGAGCAAAGCTCCACTCTCCAGTTGTACTTTGATAAAGATGAGCTAAATATAAAATACCAACCAACATTACCAAAGAGCCTGCAAATGTATAGATAAAAAACTTAATTGCAGCATAAAGTCTTTTTTCTCCACCCCATGCTCCAATAATATAAAGCATAGGAACCAAACTAAACTCCCAAAAGATATAGAATAAGATTACATCAAGTGCAACAAAAACCCCAACCATTGCCACTTCTAAAAATAGCAATGTAATAATCATATTCTTAATATCTTTTTTGATGCTAAGCCCTATAATTCCAATTAGAGTCATAAAAGTTGTCATTACAACTAGAAAAAGGCTTATACCATCAACTCCAAGATAATAACTTATTCCAAACTCTGGAATAATATTTATCTTCTCCACAAACTGCATCCCTGCATTTTTCATATCAAAACTAAACCAGAGCCAAAGCGAAAGTAAAAACTCCGCCGCTGCTACTGCAATCCCATAAACCCTAATGCTCTTTTGGCTCACCAAAAAGCCAAACAATCCAGCCACTAGAGGAAAGAATATTAAAACCGTTAAGATATTTGACATCTGCTCTCCTTATTTAATCACAACAGATACAACTGCTAATATTGTAATAATAATAAACCCTGCAACCATCCATCTTAGATAAGTTGATAGGTTACCATTTTGAATCTCTCTACTCTTATCACCTGTTACTTCAATTGCTTTTGCAATTCCATCAACAGTTGCATCAATCATCTCTAAATCTATCTCTTTCCAAGCAATATCTGAAAGCTCAGCATATGGCTTTACAATTGCTTTATCATAAAATACTGGAATGTAATATTGATTTTGTAAAAGCTTATAGATAAAAGAGTTCTCAATTTTAGGGTCTCTCTTTAGCCCATTTGCATATTTAATATATGCTAATACAATACCTCCAATTGCAATTGCACTAGTTAGTAAGATTAATATCCAAGCAACATGGTGAGTCTCTTCACTCATCTCATATGGTGGTAAAATTAAGGTTACAAACTCCATAAACTCCTCTTTCCACCAACCAAACACAATTGCAAGTACTAATAGCGGTAAAAGAGCAATAAATACCCAATTTGGTGCTTCATGTGGATGGAAACCATACTTTTTATATCTCTCATCACCCTCAAATACCAAAAATACTTGTCTAAAGCTATAAAATGCAGTAAGACCAGCAGTTAGCCATAATACAAACCAGATTCCATATGTATGCTCATTAAAAGCAACCTCTAAGATTGTGTCTTTTGAGTAAAATCCTGCAAATGGCCAAATTCCTGCAAGCGCTAATGATGCAACCCCCATATATAAATAGGTCTTTGCCATCACCTTCTTTAATCCACCCATCTTAAAAATATCTAACTCATCATCCATTGCATGCATAACATTTCCAGCCCCAAGGAATAAAAGAGCCTTAAAGAATGCATGAGCTGCAAGGTGAAATAGCGCTACCCAATACGCTCCAAGCCCTGCTGCAGCAAACATATATCCAAGCTGAGATAGAGTTGAGTATGCAATAATTCTTTTTAGGTCTCTATTCACTAGAGCCATCGATGCTGCAAAAATTGCTACAAATGTTCCAAGCACTGCTATAAAATATCCCACATCTGGCACTTGAGAATATAGTGGATTTGCTCTAATTACCAAATATACTCCAGCTGTAACCATTGTCGCTGCGTGAATTAGTGCTGAAACTGGAGTTGGTCCCTCCATCGCATCTGCAAGCCAAGTATGAAGTGGAAATTGAGCCGATTTTCCCATTGCTCCAATAAAAAGAGCAATCGCAGCTGCAACCATCAATCCACCACTTAACTTATCTAAGTTTGCAAATACCTCTGAGTATGTTAAAGTTCCAAGATTCCAATATAAAATAAAGATACCAACCAAAAGCCCAAGGTCAGCAATTCTATTCATAATAAATGCTTCATTTGCTGCCCATGAAGGAGAGATTGATGGATTAACCTCTCTTGGCTGGTCTGGCTTATAGTACCAAAATCCAACCAAAAGCCATGAACAAACTCCAACTCCTTCCCATCCAATAAATAGACCAAGGAAGTTATCACTCATAACTAACACGAGCATTGAGAATACAAATGCTGAGAGGTATGAGAAGAATCTATTAAACCCCTCATCATGCTCCATATAGTAGTTTGAGTAGACATGCACCACTGCTGAAACCAAGGTTACTACAACCATCATAACTGCAGTTACTTGGTCTACCATAAAACCAAACTTAACATCCATATCACCAACAACAATCCAATCCATTAAGTTAGCTGTAACTACTGCTCCACCACTTAATAGATGTGAAAGAAGCGCACTTGAGGCTAAAAATGAGATTATAATTAATAAAGAAGCTACAATTCCAACTAGCTGCATCTTCTTTCTTTGCGCAAAAATAGCTGCAAAAAGCGAGCTAACTAATGGAGCAAATAGTGCTATATATAATAACTTCTCCATACCCTACCCTTTTAATAAAGTTAAATTGTCTAAATCTAAAGTGCCTTGTTTTTTGTAGACTAAAATCAATAGCCCAAGTCCAACTGCCACTTCACTAGCTGCTATTGCCATAATAAAAAGAGCAAAAAGCTGTCCTGTTAAATCCCCTATATAGGAAGATAGTGCCACTAAAGCTACATTTGCTGCATTTAACATAATTTCAGTTGCAAAAAATAGCATTAAAAGATTTTTTCTTCTAATTACACCAATCATTCCAATTACAAATAAAATTACTGATAAAATCAGATAGTGGGTAAGTGTTAAACTCATTTTTGCTCCTTTAGCTCACTAGCTTCATCAACCAAATCATCTTCACTCTCACTTAAACTAACATCCATCTTTTTACCTGCTAATATAATTCCTGCAATCATTGCAACCAAAAGCATTACTGCAGCAACTTCAAAAGGAATTAAATATTTAGTAAACAAAACCTCTCCAATAACATGAGGATTATCAGCTCCAGGAGTTCCAGTAACTAAAGCTTTTATATTTCTTCCAATTTGTGGCGCTGAAAATATAACTACTAAAATAACAGCACTTGCTCCACTAAGTAAAAAGATAGTTTTTGCAGAAGGATTTTTCTCTTTTACATCCTTAGTTGCATCAAAAAACATCATACCAAATGCATAAAGAGCCATTACTGCTCCAGAATAGACTACAAGCTGAACAGCTCCTAAAAAGTCTGCTCCAAGCACAAAAAATATTCCAGAAATAAGCACCATCCCAGCTGCAAGTGAGCTCATCGCATAAAGGGCATTCTTACTAAAAACAGTTACCAAAAAGAGAGCAGTAATTAAGACTGCAAAGACATAAAATGCTATAGCTTCCATTCTTTCTCCTTAATATGCAAGCGGTGTTTTTTTAATATTCTCATCAGCATTAGGTGATGGTGCACCAAATCCTGGATACTCTTTTTGGTTTTTAAGCTGGTCAATTGGAGTTAACATATCTTCAAATAGCGCATATGAAGCTCTTTGCTCAGTTGCAACCTCATATCTTTGACCATGCACAATTGCAAGCTCTGGACAAACCTCCGCACAATATCCACAAAAGATACATCTACCAAAGTTAATTGTATACTCAACAACCTCTTTTCTTTGGTTCTCATCATATCTTGTATCCATTCTAATACAATCTGAGATACAAATCTTCTCACAAAGCCCACACCCAATACATCTATAGTGTCCACTCTCAAGAAGTCTTAACATCTGATGTATTGCTCTAAAGCGTGGAGAGATTGGAAGTTTCTCCAATGGATATTTAACAGTGTGCATCTCTCCAAAAAATAGAGCTTTAATCATCTCTCTAAATGTAACTTTTAACCCAACAAATAGCTCTAACTTAAAAGTTCTTCTTAAAAACCTCTTAAATTTACCCATCTTTGTTGTTGGAGTTGGCTCAAGCTTCAAAAACCTATAGTGCTGCACCCCAACATTTCTATCTTTAAAATTCTCAATCATCTTCTCTCCTTACACCATCAAAACTATACCAGTAATTAAGATATTAATAACTGCAATTGGCATCAATACTTTCCAACAAAGCCACATCAACTGGTCTGGTCTAACATGAGGCCAAGATGCTCTAACCCAAAGCATTAGGAAAAATAGAAATGATACTTTTAAAATAATTGCAATTCCTCCTGGAATAAAGCCCATTGGATTAAAACCACCAAGAAAAACTAATGATGCTAAAAATCCAATTGTAATCATATTTGTATATTCACCAATAAAAAACATACCCCATCTCATTCCTGAATATTCAGTTGCATAACCTGAAATAATTTCAGCCTCATGCTCTAGCAAATCAAATGGAGTTCTATTTGTCTCAGCAAATCCCGAGATTAAAAATAAAATAAAAGCAACTGGCTGGCTCCATACAATCCAGTTCCCAATTCCACCAGCTTGATAGTTATTAAAATCAATCAAAGATAAAGAACCCACCATCATAACTGGTGCAAGGAGTGAAAGTCCAGTAACTACCTCATAACTTAAAAACTGAATTGCAGTTCTTGCACTTCCAATTAGACCCCACTTATTATCTTGAGCCATACCAGCAAGCAGTGGTCCATAAAGTCCAAGCCCCATCATCGCAATTACAAATAAAAGCCCAATATTTAAATCTGAAACTATTGGTTGAACCTTAATTCCAAAAATCTCAAACTCTGGAAAGAGAGGAACTGCTGCTAAAGCAATAAATGCAGTTGCAGCAGTAATGATTGGAGCAACCATAAAAATAATTCTATTTGCCCCTTGCGGAATAAAATCCTCTTTTGTAAAGAGCTTAATACCATCAGCTGCAATTTGTAAAAGCCCATATGGTCCAACATGTGTTGGTCCAAGCCTTCTTTGCATAAATGCTAAGATTTTTCTCTCAATATAGGTTCCAAACCCAGCAAGAGCAGAAATTATAGCAAGTACCAAAATTGCTTTAATTATTGTTCCAATTATATATCCATCCATCACCTACACCTTTTTGATAGTTACTTTTGCATATCTATTTTTCCCAAAAATATCATAGATACGCATATTTGATTTAAAGTCAGGAATCTCAACAATATCCCCACTCATTCTATCATCCTCAATAACCTCAAGCTCAAGCTCTTTCCCATTTTCAAACTTAACTACTACCCTATCTCCAAGCTCTTTTGCTCTATCAGAAGATGCATATACTCCAAACTTTTCAAAAATTTGATGAGCTTTATTGGTAAAATCATTAAATTGACGTTGAGGATTACATCTATAAGCAATCTCTCCTTCTAATGGATTATTGCTAAAATCCTCAATCTCAATTCCTTTCTTTTCAACATCTAGATTTGCTAGGATATAACCGCGATTCTCTTTTTGGTCATTTGTAAACTCATTTGGTAAATCATCAAAATTTACAACTTGAAAACCTCTATTTGTTGGAAGTTTTGGTGTCCAATCAATGGTATATTGGTTATTAAATCCAAGCTCATTTAAGATATCATTTAGCTCATATCCATCAAAATCAAGCGCCGCATTTAGTGGAACTACTCTTTTATTCATATTTGTCATTGTTCCTTCTTGCTGATTCATTGCAGGAATATTAAAATCTCCATCTCCAAGCGCTGAAATCTTATAATCGCCTGGCTCATTATATCCAACAACAAACCCATCTTCCTCCTCATCCAAATCACAAATGAGTGCAACTCCAAGCGCATTTGATTTTGGCGGGATAAAAGCAATTTTAAAATCGCTACTCTCTTCTAAAAGAGCAACTAAATTTGCAAGATTTTTTGCTTTTGGATGGAAATAAAAATCCTCTCCAACCATTAATCCAAACTGCTCTTTTTTCTTTAGCATCTTCTCAAGCTCTTCATCAAAATTCTCAACATCTCCACCAAGACGCTCAACTAAAAGATTTGCCTCATACTCAACCTCTTCTTTTATGGTTTTTGGAACTTTTTTCTTAACCTCTTTTTTATTGCCATCTTTATCTTCAACAACTTCAACTACCTCCTCCATTACCTTTTTAGAGATAGTCTTCTTTCTTTTCTCTTTAAATTTTTTTAACTTATCTTTAATCTCTTTTGGCAACTTATCTTTATTAGCAAATATATCTAAAAGTAGTAGCATAACATACTCTTCATCGCCTGGCTTATGGTTAAAAATTGAAACTGACTTTCCAAAAGTTGGAACTAAATTATCGCCAACTGGATGAAAATAAAGCCCTGCTCCCTTATTTAGCTTTTGAATATTATTAAAAATATACCTTGCTGCAGGATTATCATTTCTTAGCTTTACTCCAGCACTAACTATAAAATCACAACTTCTTAACTCCTCAACTGCATTTGGATATAGCATCTTTCCAGTA
>JAADEQ010000043.1 GCA_013153345.1 Campylobacterota bacterium
GAGAGGAGAGGCATGGAATTGTTCATAGACTAGATAAGGATACTAGTGGAGCTATTTTGATTGCTAAAGATAATAATACCCATCAAGAGCTATCAAAACAGCTCCAAGATAGAAGTATGGGGCGTTACTATTTGGCCTTAATCAATTATCCTTTAAAAGAGAATATTATAGTAGAAAAGGCAATAGGTAGAAATCCAAAAAATAGATTGAAGATGGCAATTAGAGATGATGGAAGAGAGGCAAAGAGTGCCTTTTATAAGATTGCTACTTCTAAGCATAATGAAGAGTTGATTGCTGCAAAGCTATTTAGTGGTAGAACTCACCAAATTAGAGTCCATTTGGGCTCGTTGGGAAGATATATTTTAGGTGATAAGCTATATGGGAAGGATGATGGGTTTAAGGGGCGAATGATGCTACATGCTAATTTATTATATTTTATCCATCCAAAGAGTGGTAAAAGAGTAGAAGTCATTGCCCCTTTATTTAAAGATATGAGAGATATTTTAGAGAGTAGATTTGAAAAAGGGAAAGAGTATGCGCAATTTAAGAGTGAAGATTTTAAGAGTTTTTTTAGTGCTAGCTCTTTTGAGTGAGGTTGGTAGAGCTCTATTTATTGAATATCCATTGCCAGTAATAAAAGGGGTTAGAAAGGTTGTTGATAGAGGCTCTGTTGGATTTGAGTGGGATAGTGTTGCAAAATATCCATATGTAACTGGAATTAATATATATAGAGCCAAAGCTAGGCCAGGGATTAATCAGGTATATACAAAGATTGCCTCTATTCCAAATCGTTTTGCTACCCATTTTGTAGATACTAAAATTGAGCCAAATACTAAATATTTTTATACCTTTACTACTATTAGTGGTCTTAATGAGTCAGCATATGGAGATATTGTGCCAGTTAAGACCAAGCCTCCATATAAGAAGGTAAAGGTTATTAGTGCTGAGGTTGTAGCAAAAGATACGGTAAAGATTTTATGGGTTCCAAGTAGTGAGCCGCAAATATATAAATATATTATCCAGCGTAAGAAGGATAATTTTCCAAAGTGGTTCTATTTGGATAGTGTAAAGGGGCGTTTAATGCCAGAATATATTGATATGACAGCTAAAAGGGGACATACCTATCAATATAGAGTAATTGGGGTAGATGCCAATGGGCTTGGCTCAATTGTAAGTGATGTATTAAAAGTAGAGGTGAAGTGATGCCACATATAAAAGTTAAGCCTTTTGATACTAATAGATTGGATAGTTTAAAAGATATAAAATTTAGAGGGAAAAAAGAAGGTGGCAATTCAGAGATTATTCTATTGAAGAAAAAGAATACTCCTATTTTACTAGATATTATTAAAAGAGAGAGTGAGTATTTAATTAAGCCAAATAAGGTGGGTAGAATTGCAAATACTCACCTTTTAAAGGAGAGTTTGAATAGTTTAGCTAAAGAGTTAGAGCTTGAGGTTATTTTGTCTAATACTGCTATTAGACCTACTAAAGTAGAGCCAAAGAGTGAATTTTTAAAGAGTATAGAGGATTTTTATGATTTTAAGAGCTCTTTTTCTAATATAAAACTTGAGATTGGATTTGGAAGTGGAAGACATCTTCTATATCAAGCTCAAAAGGAGCCTGAGACTCTTTTTATAGGAGTTGAGATTCATACTCCATCTATTAATCAGTTATTAAAGCAGATAGCCTTAAAGGAGATAAAAAATATATATGTAGTAAATTATGATGCTAGATTGTTATTAGAGATGCTTCCCTCTAATATTTTAGATACAATATATATACATTTTCCAGTGCCGTGGGATAAGAAGGAGCATAGAAGGGTGCTTAACTCCTTATTTGTAGATACTGCTATTAGGGTTTTAAAGAAGGGAGGTAAGATTGAGCTAAGAACAGATAGCATAAACTACTATAAGTATGCTCTAGAGCTATTTAGTGAGCCTAAGAGAGGAGTGTTTTTAGTAGAGAAGAATATAGATATTGAAGTTAGTAGTAAATATGAAGATAGATGGAAGAGGATGAATAAAGATATCTATACTATCTCATTTTACTCGTTAGAAAATTCAAAAGATTTGAAGATGGATATTGAGTTTGGATTTGAGAAAGGATATAATCTAAACAGAGAACTTCCTAAAGAGGCGATTGTTAAAGAGGACTATTTTGTCCACTTTGGAGATATATTTAAAGGGGTAAAAGAGGGGAGCTATTTGGTTGAGGTCTCATTTGGGAGCTTTAATATGCCAGAGAAGAAGTTTATATATATTGATGGTGAGAGTGTAAGTTATTTGCCAACTAATCCTGTAAAATCTTTTGCTAACTATAAAGCAGATAAATTAATCAAAGAGGTTTTAGAAAATGGGTAGTGTAATAAGAGCAGAGAATTTAAAATTGGCTTATGAGAAGGGGAAGAATGTAATTATTAATAATGCATCTTTTACAATTGAGCAAGGGGAGTTTGTATTTATTACAGGCCCAAGTGGAAGTGGAAAGTCTACTCTTTTAAAGTCGATGTATGGAAAGCTAAGGCCTCATAGTGGGACGTTAGAGGTTGGCGGATATAATATGAGTAAAATTAAGCGAAAGCAACTTTTGCAGCTTAGAAGAAATTTAGGAATTGTGTTTCAAGACTATAAATTGATTAATGAGTGGACGGTTGAGAAGAATGTTGTTTTGCCACTAATTATTACTGGGTATAGTTTAGATGTTCAAAGAGTGCAGGCTGAAAAGCTCTTGTCGCATGTTAAGTTGACGGAGCATGCTAAAAAGTATCCTTTAGAGCTTAGTGGAGGGGAGCAGCAAAGAGTTGGAGTTGCAAGAGCTCTATCTAAGAATCCATTTTTGATTTTAGCTGATGAGCCAACAGGAAACTTAGATGAGTTCTCCTCAGGAGTGGTGTGGGATTTATTAGAAAATGCATGTGACCAGTTAAATGCTACGGTTTTGGTAGTAACCCATAAGATTCCAACAATATTTAATATCCCTTATCGCCACTTTATAATAGAGAATGGGGGAATTTATGAAGTCCATTAGAGATCATATAATGTTTATATTGCCGCTTATGGCGATGCTTATAGGGATTGAGTTTGTATTAATCTTTAATAGAATTACTGCCTCATATGAGCAGAAGCTAAAGAATGATTATGCAATATTAGTCTCTAGCAAAAAAGAGTTGACAACTCCAATGTTAAGGAATATTAATGATAAGATTGATAGTGTAGAGGTTTTAGATAAGCAAAAGATTGCTACTGAAGTGGTCTCTGGGGTTGATAAGAAGAATATAGAGACAATTTTAAAAGAGCTACCTCACTTTTATAGAGTCCATCTGGTAGATTATATGCCACTTGAGGAGCTAAAAAAGATTGAAGAGCAGTTAAAGAGGATTGATGGGGTATTGAGTGTTGAGATTTTTGGAAAGAGTTATCATATTAGACACTCTTTGTTTAAGTTGATAGAGAACTCTTTAAATATATTTATTACTATTTTGTTTGTGGTAAGTTTGCTTTTAATTATTAAACAGATGGAGGTTTGGCAGTTAGCTCATAAGGAGAGAATGCAGATTATGGAGATTTTTGGGGCTCCATTGATGCTTAGAAGTGGGGTTTTGTTTAAGATGGCATTTATTGATGCAATTATTGCAACTCTTTTAAATTTGGCTCTATTTTTATATATTAAGAGTGATTTGGCAAAACTAAAAAGCTTAGAGTTTTTAGGGAATGATAAATCACTTCTATTTAGTGTTACTGATGTATTTATCTGGTTTATAACGGCATTAGTTATTGTATTTATCTCAGTATTTTATGTAGCTTTAAAAACTAGTGAAGTGAGTGAGTAGTGATTAAGAGACTCTTTTTTACTATCTTAATTCTTTTTAGTGGTGTTGAGGCTAAGAAGGTTAGTGAGCTCTTTAATCAAATAGAAGAGTCAAAGAAGAATCTTAAAAGTAGTGCTCAGCAAAAGATTCAGGTAAATAAGCAGCTTCAAGCAATTGCTAAAAAGATAAAGAAGTTAAATCAAGAGATTACTGAGTATGATAAGAAGCTTGATGAGTTAGATAGATTTTTGATTAAAGAGCAAAAGAGGTATAAGAGTGCATTAGTTGAGATTAATAGTATTAATAAGACTCTAAAAGAGTTAGATAAGGAGATTAATAAGAAGAATGTTGAGTTTGCAAAGCGTATATCTCAGACATTAGGGACTACAATTGCTAAAAATAGCAGTTTTGAGAAGGATGAAAAGAGTGTATTGGCAAAAGAGATTTTAGAAAAATATAAAGAGTTAAATCAAGAGGAGTTATTAAAGCTCTCTAGAAATATTGAGCAAAAGAATAAGCTAAAAAAAGAGTTAATTGCTCGAAGAGAGAAAATTGCTCTAAGTATTAAAGATGTTAAAGAGAGAAAAGTTATTTATGAGAAGGAGAAGAAAAAAAGAGAAAAGCTTATTAAAAAGTTGGAGAAGGAGGAGAGAAGATACTCTAAACAGCTAAAGGATTTGCTTAAGAGGCAGACTCTTATTCGCTTAACCTTGGCGAAATTAAAGATTTTAGAAGAAGAGTCTGTTAAGGAGGCAAAGAGGAAAGAAAAAGAGCTAAAAAGAAGAATTCAAAAGCTTAAAAAGATGAGAATAGCTAATAAAAAGAAGAGAAAAAAGGCTATAAGAGAGGGGAAAAAGGTTAAATATAATGTAATTCGCATTACAAATCTAAAAGGAGTGGGTGATTCTTATATTAAAAAGCGTATTAGAAAGTATAGAGGTCCAAAGACTATTCCTCCTTTAAGAAAGCCAAAGGTTGTTATTCCATTTGGTTCTTTTAAGGACCCAATCTATAATATGAAATATTTTTATGACTATATTACTTTAGCTTCACGTGTGAATGATAAGAGAGTATATAATGTATTAAATGGAGAGGTTGTTTTTATCGGTAAAAATGCAATGTTTGGTAAATATGTAATAATTAAGCATAAGAATAATCTACATACTATCTATGCTCATTTGGATAAAGTTTCACCTTTGTTAAAAAAGGGTTTAAGAGTTAAAAAAGGGGCAGTTATTGGAAAAATTAAGAAGAAACTTATATTTGAGGCAACAAAAAATGGAAGTTTGATAAATCCTAAGGAGTTGATAAATTTCAATTTGTAATTTAGCTTCCTTACAAACTCTTTAGGTATAATTTTATTACTTCTTTACTAGGGGTTATTGATGGCTAAAAAGAGAGTTTTGGTTAAATTTTCTGGAGAGGCTTTAGCTGGTGAGAGTGGATATGGGATTGATACAAAGATTCTTAAATATATTGCTAATGAGATAAAGTCTTTAGTTGATAATGGTGTTGAGGTGGCAATTGTTGTTGGGGGAGGAAATATTATAAGAGGAGCTTTGGCTGCTAAAGATGGTATAATTAAAAGGACTAGTGGAGACTATATGGGAATGCTTGCAACGGTTATTAATGGAGTTGCAATTCAAGAGGCTTTAGAGAGTGTTGGGGTTGAGACTAGGCTTCAAAGTGCTATTGAGATGCATGAGATTGGAGAGAGCTTTATTGTGCGCCGTGCAAGACGCCATTTGGAGAAGGGAAGAGTTGTGGTGTTTGTAGCAGGAACAGGAAACCCATTTTTTACCACTGATACTGCAGCAACTCTTAGAGCAAGTGAGATTGGTGCTGATTTTTTAATTAAGGCAACTAAAGTGGATGGGGTTTATGATAAGGACCCAAATAAGTATGATGATGCAAAAAAGCTTGATGTAATTAGTTATGATAGAGCCTTAAGTGACCATATAAAAGTTATGGATGATACTGCAATTGCGCTTGCAAAAGAGAATAAGCTACCAATTATTGTTTGTAATATGTTTGAAAAGGGCAATTTGTTAGAGATTGTTAATGGAAACTATAATCTTTGTTCAATTGTAAAAGGAGATTAGATGAGATTAGAACAAATTACTGCAAAAGCGCTTGAGAGATACAATTTTGATAGATATCTAATGTCAAAAGCTGTTGGAAAGAGAGCTAAAGAGTTAACAAATGGTGCTGAACCGCTAGTTAATATGAGTCTAAAGCAGTATAAAGCAACAGATATTGCTTTAGTTGAGATTGCTGAGGGTAAGATTGAAATAAATGTGGAAAGAGAGAGTTGACCGATTTTATTGAAAAGATTAGAAGCGTTAGATTAATTGATGATGCTGTTAAGCTTCTAACTCAGCTCATTGAGATTGATGAGCGCATAGAAGAGGCTATTAATTTTGCTATTGTAGCCCACCAAGGGCAGTTTCGAAAAAGTGGTGAACCTTATGTTATTCATCCAATTTTGGTTGCTTCAATTACAGCTGCAATTACAAATGATAAGACAATGGTAATTGCGGCTTTATTGCATGATGTGATTGAAGATACTCCATATACCAAAGAGGATATTGAGTCTCGTTTTGGAAAAGAGGTTGCTTTATTGGTTGAGGGGCTTACAAAGATTTTTGAGATTAGAGAGGATGAGCTAGTCTCTTCAAAATCAAATGAGAAGCTTTTAAAGTCTGCTCTATCATTTAGAAAGATGCTTCTTGTCTCTATTAAGGATTTAAGAGTTTTAGTAATAAAGCTTTGTGATAGATTACATAATATGCTAACGCTTGATAGTTTACCTCCTCATAAACAAAAAAGAATTGCAGAAGAGACTTTGGTTGTATATGCTCCAATTGCTCATCGATTGGGGATTTCTAAGATAAAAAATATGTTGGAGGATTTGAGCTTTAAATATATCTATCCAAAAGAGTATCAGCTAATAGATAACTATATTACCTCTCATAAGCAGGATTTAAATCTTAGGCTAAATTATGCAATTGATAAGATAAGAAGGCTTTTGGTTGAGAGTGGTTTTAAAAGAGATGATATAAAGATTGAAGGAAGAGTAAAGCACTACTACTCTATCTATCAAAAAATGCAGCGAAAAGGGGTTAGTATTGAGGAGATTTTGGACCTCTTAGCAATTAGAATTATTTTAAAAGAGCCAATTTTATGTTATAAAGCTCTTGGGATTTTGCATCTAAATTACAATCCAATTATCTCTAGATTTAAAGATTATATTGCTCTTCCAAAAGATAATGGGTATCAGACAATCCATACTACTTTATTTATTGAAGATAATATTATTGAGGCTCAAATTAGAACCTTTGATATGCATAAAGTTGCTGAGCTTGGAGTTGCAGCTCACTGGAAATATAAAGAGGGTGGAGGGGCTGATAATATAAATTTGGATTGGTTAAATAATTTGCCATATCAGAGCAAAGAGGTAGAGGAGTTTTATGAGGCTGCAAAAGCTGACCTGTTTAGTGAAGATATTGTGGTCTTTTCTCCAAAAGGGGACCACTATACCCTTCCAAAAGGGGCAGTTGTTTTGGACTTTGCATATGCAATTCATACTGAGGTAGGAGACCATGCGGTATCTGCATTTGTAAATAAAGAGCCTACATCTCTTTTAAAGACACTTAAAAATGGCGATATTGTTAAAGTTATTACTCAAGATGAGCCAAGACTCCATTGCTCTTGGATTGATGCTGTAAAGACCTCAAGGGCAAAGAGTGCGATAAAATCTCTGTGTAATCAAAGAATAAAAGAGATTAATCAAAAGGTGGGACTTAAGATATTAGCTACTATATTTAATACCACCTCTAAAGAGATTGAAGAGATTTTAAAGAAGATAGATGCAACTAATAATCTCCATAAAATTGCTACAAATTTGGATAATTTAAAAGATAAAATTAGCAAAATAGCCTCTTTTAAGAGAATTAAGGAGGTTAGATTTTGGGAGTTATTAAAAAAAGGGTATAAGAAGCCAACTCTAAAAGAGATAGGTTATTTTAAGATATTTACCAATAAAGTGGTAAATAGTGTTGAGTTTGACTATTGTTGCCATCCAAAGCTTGGAGATGAGGTTGTGGGGTTTTATGAAAATGGGGTGGTCATTGTGCACCATAAACTCTGCTCAAAGGCGCAAGAGTTAATTAATAAAGATGATACAAAGATGGTATTTATTGCTTGGAAGAGTAAAAAGAGTGTAAGATATCAGATGTTAATTGCTCTTCAAAATAAGAAGGGAGCGCTTTTAGAGCTTTTAAATGAGTTTAATAGATTAGATTTAAATATTGTAAATATTGAGCTTGGGATTAAGAATTCTCAAAAGGCTGAATATTGTAGAGTTGAGGTGGAGACCACTTCAGATAATAAAAACAAAATAAAAGATATAATATCACAAAAATTCAAGCTTATTGAGTTTATCTCACTAGATGATGCTTATAAGAAGTAAGAGGAGAGAAGATGAGTATAAATGAAGCTTTAGAAGAGATAAAAAGAGCAACAGCAGAGATTATTGGTTTTGAGGAGATTGAGAAGTTAGTTAGAAGATATTATGAGAAGGGAGAGGAGTATAGTGTTAAGTTGGGGCTTGACCCAACAGCTCCTGATATCCACTTGGGCCATACGGTTATTTTGCAAAAGCTTGCAACTTTTCAAAAGCATGGTGGGCATATTCAATTAATTATTGGCGATTTTACTGCTCAAATTGGAGACCCAACGGGAAAGAGTGAGACTAGAAAGGTTTTATCAAAAGAGGAGATTGAAAAGAATGCAAAGACATATCAAGAGCAGATTTTTAAGATATTAGACCCAGCTAAGACTACTCTTTATTTTAATTCAAGTTGGTTAAATGAGTTGGGTAGTCAAGGATTAATTGCACTTGCGATGAACTATAATGTTGCAAGAATGCTTGAGAGAGATGATTTTGAAAAGAGATATAAGAGTGGAACGCCAATTGCAATTAGTGAGTTTTTATATCCTTTGCTTCAAGGCTATGATAGTGTATATCTAAAATCAGATATTGAGATTGGAGGGACTGACCAGAAGTTTAATTTGCATATGGGAAGGCATCTTCAAAGAGCTTATGGAGTAGGAAAAGAGCAAGCAATACTTATGATGCCAATATTGGAGGGGCTTGATGGTGTTGCAAAGATGAGTAAATCTTTGGGGAATTATATTGGAGTTAAAGAAGAGCCAAAAGAGATGTTTGCTAAAGTAATGTCAATTAGTGATGAGCTTATGTGGAGATATTATGAGCTTTTGAGCTCAAAGAGTCTAAAAGAGATTGAAGAGTTAAAAAGAGGGGTTGAGAGTGGGAAGCTTCATCCAAAAAAGGTTAAGGAGGATTTAGCGTTTGAGATAACTGCTAGATTTCACTCAAAAGAGGAGGCTCAAAGGGCTAAAGAGGCATTTGAGAAGCAGTTTAAAAAGAAAGAGATACCAGATGATATAAAAGAGTATGAGCTTGAGGATGGAGTTTGGATTGCAAAAGCATTAGTTGAGACCAATTTGGAGCCTTCGACCTCTCAAGCAAGAAGAGATATTAAGCAAGGAGCAGTAAGGGTTAATAGAGAAAAAGTTACTAATGAGCAGTTGAAGTTGGAAAAAGGTGAGTATATCTTACAGGTAGGAAAGAGAAAGTTTGCAAAAGTAAAGGTAGTATAATGGAACTAAAGCCTCTAAAGATTGGAAAGTATATAATTGAAAAACCGATTATTCAAGGTGGTATGGGAGTTGGAATCTCTTGGGATAATTTGGCTGGAAATGTGAGTAAAGAGGGGGGTCTTGGAGTAATTAGTGCTGTTGGAACAGGAATCTATAAAAATAGAAAGTTTGCCAAAAAGGTTATGGGAGAAGGAAGACCTTATGAGGCTGAGAACTTTTATTGTAGAGATGCTCTTTTTGAGATATTTAAAAATGCAAGAGCAATTTGTGGTGATAGGCCACTGGGGGTAAATATTTTATATGCGATTAATGATTATGATAGAGTAGTAAAAGATGCTTGTGAGGCTGGAGCCAATATTATTATTACTGGAGCGGGGCTTCCTTTGACAATGCCAGAGGCTGCAAAAGAGTTTAGTGATGTGGCTTTAGTTCCAATTGTCTCAACTGCTAAAGCGTTAAAGATTCTTTGTAGAAGATGGGAAAAGACACATAAGCGCCTTCCAGATGCTGTGATTGTGGAGGGACCTTTGAGTGGAGGTCATCAAGGGTTTAAATATGAGGAGTGTTTTAAGGAGGAGAATCAATTAGAAAATATTTTACCTCCAATTGTTGAAGAGGCAAAGAGGTGGGGAGATATTCCAGTAATTGCTGCTGGAGGAATTTGGGATAAAAATGATATAATTAGAATGTTAAAACTTGGAGCAAGTGGTGTTCAGATGGGGACCAGATTTATTGGTACCTATGAGTGTGATGCTAGTGATGAGTTTAAGCAGGTGCTTCTTAATGCTAAAAAAGAGGATATAAAGCTCTTTAAGTCTCCAGTGGGCTATCCAGCAAGAGGTGTTGAGACAAATCTTCATAAGTTAATAAGAGAGGGAAAAGCCCCTAAAATTAAGTGTATATCAAATTGTGTTGCTCCTTGTAAAAGAGGTGAGGAGGCAAAGATGGTTGGATATTGTATTGCAGATAGTTTAAGTGATGCATATGATGGAAAGCTAGATACCGGATTATTTTTTACCGGTTCAAATGGATATAGATTAAATGAGATTATTAGTGTGAAAGAGTTGATGGAAAAGTTAATAAATGGTGAATAGATTTTTTTTTCTTATAATAATTTTTTTTTCTCTTCTTCACTCCTCCAATATATTGCAAAAAGTAAAGATTGAGGATGGTCTATTAAAGCTTTACTTTAAGACTCCTTTAAAGAAGGAGGAGTTAAATAGTTTTATTATCTCCACTCCAGACCTTACTAAATATATATTTGATTTTAAAAATAGTAAAAAAGCTAAAGGGATAAAGTATAGATATCTCTTTGAGGGAGATTTGGAGTCGGTTAGAATCTCTCAATATAGACCCAATATTGTTAGAGTAGTAATTGATAGTAAAAAGAGATATCTTCTTAGATATAGTCAAAAAAATGATGCGGTGTTTAAAATTACTCTCCCTTTATATGCTACCTTAAAAAAGGCTCCTTTAAAGCCTTCTAAGCCTAAAGTTGCAAAAAAGATAAAACCTACTAAAGAGAAGAAGGTTGCTGCTGTTAAAAAGAGCTCCTCTAAGGCTTCTTCAAATAAAGTTTCTAAAAAGAGAGTAACTAAAAAGAGCAACTCTATAAAACCTAGAGGCCTTAAGAAGCGATATACTATTGTAATTGACCCAGGACATGGTGGTAAAAAGGCTGGGACGGTTAATAGGGGGGTAAAAGAGAAAGATGTGGTATTGCAGATTGCAAAAAGAGTCTATCGTAAGTTGAAAAGAGCTGGGTTTAATGTTAAAATGACTCGATATAAAGATAAACATATTGGCTTGCTTCAAAGAACTAGGATTGCAAACAGGGTAAATGCAGATATATTTGTCTCTATTCATGGAAACTCCATCTCAAATAGAAAAAAAAGATATAGAGTAAGAGGGGTTGAGACCTACTTTTTAAAGAAGACTAAAAATAAAAAAGCAATTAAGATTGCTGCAAAAGAGAATAAGGATATATTAAGTAGTTTGGATAGGGCTACTAGAGATGTCTTATTAAATGAGATTTTTACTGGCCCAAAGATAGTGCTTTCTAATAAGTTAGCAATTGATGTTCAAAGACATATTCTTTCTAGTTTGCGCAGCTCTTATAGGGGGGTAAAGGATAATGGAGTAAAAGGGGGGCCATTTTTAGTGTTGGCTGGTGCTCAAATGCCTTCAATTTTAGTGGAGGTTGGGTATTTATCTAATCCAAAAGAGAGAAGACGGCTTTTAACTCCAAAGTATCAAGATAAAGTTGCGCAAGGAATAGTTGATGGGATTATAAGCTACTTAAAAAATAGGGAAAAAGAGCTAGAGTAATCTTCTAATTTAGAATATATCTTCTTTTTTATCTTTCACTTTGAAATATATTACTGCAATAATATCTAAATAAGAGATAATTTTAATATAGTTTATATGTTAAAAGGAGCATTAGAATGAGAAGGGTATTGCTATTTATATTATGGTTAGCGTTTTCTACTTTGGCCCATAGTGTTGATATTGAGGTGGTAAAAAAGATTAATGGACAGATAGTTGAGGATGAGCCTCTAGAGATAGAGGTTGGAGTTTTGGCAGAAGAGAGTATTGAGA
>JAADEQ010000068.1 GCA_013153345.1 Campylobacterota bacterium
ATTTTCTTCACTCATACTTGCAATAGCACTTGCAAAAATAGAGGTAGTTTTTAAATGTTCATATAAAGAGATATTTGGTATCGTAACACCATTTTTACTTTTAAATGCCGTTGCACTTGGTATAAAAGAAGTATATTTTTTAAGTAAATATTCAAGTGCATCTACTTTTATATGCTCTGGAAAATTTGGAATCTTTTCATTAATGACTTTTAATTCTTTTTCAAAATCATCCCAAAGTTTTTGATATCCTCTTCCTTTATCTGTAGTTGGAAAAATATTTTTAGGAGATAGGGTATCTTGAGGAAATTTATCTTTTTCAAAAAGATGATTTAGTTGCTGCTCTTTATAATTCTTATTTATCTCTTCTTCAACTTGCTCATTATACTCTTTGAAAGTCTCCCTTTCAAATCCGCTTGCAAGTCTATCAGCAGCCGCTATTATCCATTCTTCATTAATTTGTGGTTTATGGTGATTTGCAGATATATCTATAAATTTTCCATTCAAACTATCTGCTTTAATAATTCTTTTTTGATCCTTTTGCTTTTCGACTATCAAATCCCCCAAGATTTTGGCAGTATATGCGGCATGCTTATGAGTAGGATTGCCATTTTTATCCCTTGGACAAAAGTTTTGCCAATCAAAATCATCTATTTTAGAATCTTTCTCATCTGCCCTCTGCCCAAACTTCCCAATATCATGCAAAAGTGCTGCAAGTGCTATTAGATCAATGTTTTGCATTTTCACCTCTTAAATAAAGTGTTTATAATTTTTGAGATTATATTATAAATTTATTTTTAATAGCAAAAATATGTCCATTTTATGGAAATGTTAAAACTATTATTCCAAATTTTCCAGCTCAATCTTCCCAAGTCCAAAACTATTTAGTTTTCCAACTCCGCTAATTTCTCCATATCTTAAGAGATTATAAGTTTGAGGTGTTAAATTATTTATAACCATCTCTCCAATAATTCCACCAATTTTTAGCTTTTTCTTTTGACGATTTGAGTAGCGGCTAAAGTCTATAAAGTTTAAGTTCTTCATTGCAACTGTTGGAAATTGCTCGATATGCTCTTTTGAGGCTTTTTCAAAAAATGCCTTTTTACCAATAATTGAGAGAAGTATATCTTTTATATCAAGAGTATCTGGTTTTAGAAATCTTCCATCTCTTTTTAGTCTTAATGGTGTTACTAAGTTTAGCTTAACTATTGAAGGAGCCTTTTTAGTTTCAACAAACTCTTTTGGAGTAATTTTTATATTATTAAATTTGCCATTTTCATAGATAATCTTATCTTCATAAAAAATTTTAAAATTATCTGTTGTAACTCTATCTTTTCCAACTCCTTTTTGGGTAAACATTTTTTCTATTGCGCTAATAATATATGGATATTTGGAGATTGCTTCATTAAAAAGAATATATTTAAACTCAATATTTTTTTGATTCAATCTAAAGTCTAAGCGATAATTTAAAAATCTATTTTTCTCTTCATAAAATTCATAATATAAACAATTATTTGAAGCAAAGCAAGTTTGGCACTCATATGATGGATTTATACAAACAACGCTTTTTAAAGAGCTACCAAGTGCGCCTCTTATCATTGAGCCAATAAATGGTAAAGCCTTTATATTTGATTCAATATAAAATTTTAGATATTGCATAAATTTGCCTTTGAAAGTTTTTTAGAATATACCACAAAAGTGACATAGATATCCATAAAATGGGATTATTATATAGCTATTTAGCTAATAACTACTACTTTTAGTGGCTTATGATTAAAATATAGACAATTTTTTGTTTAAAAAACAATTATAATTTCGTTAAAAATTTTTAGGAGTGGTAATGAGATTAAAAGAGTTAAAAAATGAGGGGCATTTACCCACATTAATTGCGGCATTTTTATATTTTGATTTTAGTTTTATGGTATGGACTATGTTGGGACCTCTTGCTACGGAAATTAGTGAGTCTTTGGCAAAGCATGGATATATTTTAGATCCAAATCAAAAAGCTACTCTTTTAGCTATTCCAATTTTAGGTGGGGCGATTTTAAGAATTTTGCTTGGCTTTTTAGTAGATAATATTGGAGCAAAAAAGACAGCTATTATTGCTCAATTGATAGTTATTTTCTCTTTATTTTATACCTATCTAAGAGGGGAGAGTATAAGTTATTATGAACTATTGGCAGTAGCATTTGGTCTTGGATTTGCAGGAGCCTCTTTTGCTGTTGCTTTACCACAAGGTGGTCAATGGTATCCTCCAAAGCTTCAAGGGGTCGTTTTAGGGTTGGCTGGAGCAGGAAATATAGGAGTTGTAATTGACTTTTTGTTTGCTCCTAAAATTGCTGAGATTTGGGGATGGCCTGCAGTATTTTTAGTAGGTGCTATTTTATCTACTATTATTTTGGCTTTATACATTATTATGGCAAAGGATGCGCCTCCTCATATATATAGACCAAGAAAAAAGAGATTAAGCGATTATTTAAAGCTTTTAAGGGATAAGGATACTTGGTGGTTTAGTCTTTTTTATGCAGTAAGTTTTGGGGGATTTGTTGGTTTTGCTAATTATATGAAAGTATATTTAATGAATGTTTATGAACCACAAATGGCACAAATTGGAGCTACTTTATTAAATGAAGAGAATGTAAAAGTAGTAGCCGGTTATTTTGGAGCTTTATGTATATTTGCAGGAGCTATGTTAAGACCAATTGGTGGTGCTATTGCCGATAAATTAGGGGGAGTGAAGTCTCTTTATATTTTTTATAGTGTAGTTGCAATAGTAGCCATTGCAAATGCATTATTTATTAAAAATTTCTATTTGGCTATTTTGGCTCTTTTTATTATTATGGCATTTTTAGGGATGGCAAATGGAGCTGTATTTCAATTGGTTCCTCAGAGATTTGGTCGTGATATGGGGATAATGACAGGTATAGTTGGGTGTGCTGGTGGGCTTGGGGGAACAGCTCTTATAAAGACTCTTGGATGGAGTAAAGCTGCTTTTGGAAGTTATAGTGCAGGTTTTTTAATCTTTGCGGGAGTAGTAATAATTGCTATTATTGGAATTAGTATGGTGAAAACAAGGTGGAGAACTACATGGGGATTAAATGCAGGAGGAAGAATATAATTTATGATTAGGAAAAATTATCAAATTAGTGCCTTTGGGCTTGCAAAAGAGAGTGAGCTCGTAAGTCAGGATTGTTATAGAGCTAAAATTTTTGATGATATTGTAATAGGAATAGTTTGTGATGGAGTTGGAAGTGCTCTAAAGGGAAGGGAAGCAGCTTGTAGGGTAGTAGAATATATGATTAATAATTTTAAAAATCGTCCTAAAAGCTGGAGTATTGAAAAGAGTATTAAAACATTTGTAAAAAATATTAATCAGATTTTATATAAAGAGGGGATTTTAGAGTATGAAAGGAGTGAGTTTTTAACTACCCTCTCAATGGTGGTTATTTATGGAGATAGATTATATGGAGTAAATATTGGAGATAGTCCTATATTTTTATATAGAGAAGGAACTTTAAAAGAGTTGTCTATTCCACATATAGAGAGTGAAGGTTCTCATATTTTAACAGAGGCTATTGGTGCAAAAGAAGATGTAGATTTTTACTATTTTGAAAATATAATAAAAGAGGGTGATAAGATATTAATTGGAAGTGATGGCTTAATTGAAACTCTAACTAAAAAGGAGATAAAAGAGAAGATATTTGATGCCACATTTTTAGTAAAGTATGCATCTTCTAAATTTAATCATTTTTTACCAGATGATGTGAGTGCAGTTATTATAGATATAAAGAGTGTGGATAAGAGAGTTGAGCTAAAAAATCAAAATTTACCAATTCCCACTAAATTAAAAAGAGGAGAGGAGATAGATGGTTTTTTACTATTAGAGCCATTAATAGCGAATAAAAGAACTTGGTTAGTTAAAAAGAGAGATATAAAATATGTAATGAAATTTCCTTTAGTTGAGGCAATTGAAAATGAAGATATTTTAGATGCTTTTATTCAAGAGGCATGGAATGCCAAAAGACTTAAAGCTGGATTTTTTCCAAAAAGTGTAATTCCTAAAAATAGAAGTTATCGATATTATATAATGGAGTATATAGAAGGAGAGAGTTTAGAGGAGATTCTTAAAAAAAGAAAGTTACATATAGAAGAGGCAATAGATCTTGCTAAGTTTTTAATAAAAGCCTCATCATATCTTCTTAAATTCAATTTAGTACATGGGGATATTAAACCTCAAAATATTATTTTAAAGAAAAGAGGAAATAAGAGTGTTTTTAAACTTGTAGATTTTGGCAATATAGTAGAGATATTTTCTATTCAAAATAGAGCTGGTACTCCAAGCTATCTTGCTCCAGAGAGATTAAGAGGGACTTCTTTAAATGAGAGTAGCGAAATATTTGCAATTGGCGTTACTTTATATAAAGCATTAAGCAAAAAGTTACCATATGGTGAGATTGAGCCTTTTTCAAATCCTATCTTTAAAAAACCAAAAAGGTTAAAAGAGTTAAATAGAAATATTCCTCCTTGGTTTGAAGCTATTGTTATGAGGGCTATTGAGAGAGATTTTCAAAGGAGATATGCTCACTATTCTGAAATGGATTTTGAGTTAAAAAATCCAGATAAAGTTAAACCATATTTTGATCCAGAACTATCTTTAATTGAGAGGGAACCTCTAAAAGTTTATAAAATTGCCTTTATTGTATCTTTTTTAATCAATATCTTGCTTATATTTTTGCTTATTAAATGATAATATTTTAATAAAAAAGGCATATTGATGGCAATAAAGACTCTTTGTGGTTTTTGTGGAGTAGGCTGTAACTTAGAGTTTAGCCAAAATAGATTAAAAGGTGCAAAAGAGTTACCAAATGAGGGATTAATTTGTAAAAAAGGAACTCTTCAACATCTATCTACTTCAAATAGGTTAAGTGACCCTTTATATAGAGAAGATAGAAGTAGAGATTTTAAAAAGATTAGTTGGGAAGAGGCAATAGATATAATTGCTAAAAAAATTAAATCTATATCTCCTAAAAAGATTGGATTTTATCTATCTGGTCAATTATCTACTGAAGATTATTATGTAGCAAATAAGCTTGCAAAGGGATTTGTTAGAACAAATCATGTTGATACCAATTCAAGAATGTGTATGGCAAGTGCAGTAGTAGGACTAAAAATGGTATTAGGTAGTGATTATGTCCCTTTGACTATGGAAGATGCTCTAAGAGCTGATGTTGTTATTTTAATTGGAGCTAATATAGCAAATACTCATGTAGTATTTTTTAATAGATTAAAAAAGGAAAAGAAAAGAGGCTTAAAGATTATAGTAGTTGATCCCATCTATACAAAGACAGCTCAAATTAGTGATTTATATTTGCAAATTGCTCCTGGAAGAGATATAGAGTTTTTAAATAGTGTGGCTAAATATTTAGTTGATAATAATTTAATAGATCAAGAGTTTTTAGAGAAAAATACATTAGGTTTTAGAGAGTATCTAAAAGAGATTAATAAAGTAGATATTGATAAAAACTTATCTAAGGCAAATATATCTAAAGAGGATTTTTTAAAATTTATAGAACTTTTTAATAGTTCAAAAAGAGTTGTTAGCTGTTGGACAATGGGATTAAATCAAAGTAGTGAAGGAGTTTATAAAAATATAGCCCTTATGAATTTACATATTTTAAGTGGTAAAGTTTTTGGAGATAGTATGGGCTTTTTGTCCCTTACTGGGCAGCCAAATGCAATGGGAGGTAGAGAGGTTGGAGCTTTAGCTTCTACTTTGGCTGTTCATTTAGATTATTCAAAAGAGAATGTAAGAAGAGTTGAAGAGTTTTGGAATAGTTCAAATATGCCAAATGAGCCTGGACTTAGCGCTTATGAGATGGTTGTTGAGGGTAATTTGGATTTTTTATTAGTAGCTCATACTGATCCAATCTATCATTTGCCAAATAGAAATAGAGTAGAAGAGGCTTTTGAAAAGATTGATTTTGTAGTAGAGATTAATAGTTATAAAAATTCTTTAACTTCAAAATATACAAATTTAATTTTACCTGCTCTTTGTTGGGGAGAAAAAAGAGCAGTTCATACCAATTTAGATAGATTAATTTCAATGGTTAATCCAATTAGAGAGCCTTTTGGTAAAGCTAAAAGAGATTGGGAGATCTTCTCTTTAATTGGCAAAGCTTTAGGGTTTAAAGAGGAGTTTAGTTTTGATAGTGAAGAAGATGTTTTTAATGAGTATAAGGAGATGACTAAATTATCTAAAGATTTAGATATTTATAAAATCTCTTTTAAAGATATTGCTAAAAAACCTCAAAGATGGGGACAAAATTTAAAAAGTGCTCTATGGGATGATAAAAAGCTAAGAATTATATATCCTAAAAAGAACTACATCGCATTAGAGCCAAATAGTAAATATCCATTTATTCTTCTTACTATAAGAATGGAGAACCATTGGCACTCTATGAGTAAAAGCTCTCAGTTTAATAGTGAAGAGGTTGATTATGCATTTATTAATAAAGATGAAGCACAAAAGCTAAATATTAAAGAAGGAGATAAAGTGTGGTTAATAACTCCTTTTGGAAAAGTAAAATTAAGGGCAAAATATGCTGATATTTATAAAAAAGCAGTAGCTGTTTATATGCACTATTTAGATGTGAACTATTTAACAAGTGATAGGTTAGATCCTTTAAGTAAGGAACCAGATTTTAAATATACTCCCCTAAAGGTAGAAAAGTGTTAGAGTTATTAGAAAAAGTAAAAGCAAATAGATCAAAAAAGCTAAATAAAATAGAAAAGATTAAATCTACAATTTCATTTAGTGAAGCAAAAGAGAGACTCTTTGAAGGAGCAAAGAGAGGATATGATTATTTAAAAGATGAGGATAAGGCAGTATTTTTAAAATATTTTGGGCTTTTTGATAAGAACAAATTTACACCAAAGCGTTTTATGTTGAGAGTTAGAGTTTTAGGTGGGAAAGTTAGTGCTAAGCAAGCAGAGGTATTAGGCAAGATATCAAAAGAGTTTTGTAACGACTCTTTAGATTTAACTACAAGAATGCAAGTAGAGCTTAGGAATATAAGAATTGAGGATATACCAGAGATTTTTAAAAGATTAGATGAGGTTGGCTTAAGCTCTATGCAAACAGGAATAGATAATTTGAGAAATATTGTTACAGATCCATTAGATGGAGTAGGAATGGATAATTTAATAGAATCATTCCCTATTATAAAAGAGATGGAGAGGTTTTTTTTAGATAAAGAGGAGTGGATTGGAGTATTGCCAAGAAAATTTAATAGTGGAGTTTGTGGCTCTATTGCTAATAGAACAAATATATATGGACAAGATGCTGCTTTTGTTTTAGCGCAAAAAGATGGAATTTTTGGCTTTAATGTATATTTGGGAGGAAAAGTTGGTAAAGTAGCAAAGAGTATGGATATATTTTTAAAACCTAATGAAGTGGTCTCCTTTTTTAAAAATTTGATTGAGTTATATAGGGATTTTGGTTTTAGGGATAATAGAAATAAAAATAGATTGTATTTTTTAATTGAGGAGATAGGAGTAAAAAATTTTAGAGATATATTAGAAGAGATAAATCAAAAGAGTTTTGAAAAAGAGGGGATTGTTTTAACAAAGATAGACTATTTTGATAATAATTTTGGAAAAGTTTTATTAAAAGATGGTACTTTTGCTCACCATTTAACTATAAAAGGGGGTATTTTTAGTGGAAGTGATTTAATAGAAGCGGCAAAAATTGTAAAGGATAATGGAGGAGATATTAGATTTAGTATAGAGCAAAATTTATATTTAACTTCTTTAAAAGAAGAGCAAATTGATAGTTATCTTTTTAAGAAATATAGCTCTTTGGTATATTTTAATAACTTAGTTGCATGTGCTGGAAGTAATGAGTGTGCTTTTGGAGTAATTCCAAATAAATCTGATGCTATTGAGATGGGAGAGTTTTTGGAAAAAGAGGTTAAGTTACCAAATGATGCCAAAGTTAGATTTCATTGGAGTGGATGTGTAAAAGGATGTGGTATTCATGAATGGGGAGATATAGGTTTTGTTGGAGTAAAAAGTAAAAAAGATTCAAAAACTTTTTTGGGAGTGGATATATTTTTAGGAGGAAGCTTTAAAGATTCAAAAGAGGCTAATAGCCTATTAAAAGGAGTTATTTTAGAAGAGGCAAAATATTTGATAAAAGAGTTGATGGTTGAGTATAAATTAAATAGAAAAGAGAATGAGAGTTTTGAAGAGTTTAATAAAAGATATTTTCAAAAATTTTCAAAAGGGGCAATTGCTTTTTTAATGAAGTTTAATTATTTTTTAAAAAAATTAAATATAGATTATAGATTCTCTTTAAATAACTTTAAGGATATGGCAAAGATTGAGGAGTTTGAAATATTTACCTTTGGAAATGAGATCTATTATAAACTAACATCTACAAAAGCATATTTAGATATCTATAATTTTATGCCAGTTGGATCTACTAAACCTCAACCTTTAATAAAAATAACTCCGACAATACCAAAAAATCTTTCTGATTTAATATATAAAATGGTTCATCCAAATGAAAAAGAGAGATTTAAAGTATTTAGCGAAATATTACCACTAATTGATTAAATGGCCGGGAGAGTGGGATTCGAACCCACGGTAGGTTGCCCTACGCCGGTTTTCAAGACCGGTGCCTTCGACCGCTCGGCCATCTCCCGAGGGGAAAATAGGGGGAGGGGGATGGAGGCGCCACCCGGATTCGAACCGGGGATCAGAGCTTTGCAGGCTCCTGCCTTAGCCACTTGGCTATGGCGCCTTAATTTTATATTTTTATAACCATATTACTTTTATATGGAAATCACCGAAATGGTGCCCGAGGCCGGACTTGAACCGGCACGGCCAAAAAGGCCAAGGGATTTTAAGTCCCTCGTGTCTACCATTTCCACCACCCGGGCATTTATGGTTGGAGCGGGAGACGGGATTCGAACCCGCGGCCCCAACCTTGGCAAGGTTGTGCTCTACCCCTGAGCTACTCCCGCCTTCAATTGGGTTGCAATTATAACTAAAAAAATCTTAATTGTAAAGCTTTATTGAGAAATTTTTATATGAAAAAGTATATAATCTTTTTGATATTTGAGGCTTTTATAGCCTAATTTAACTACAAAGGATATAAAATTGAGAAGTGATGAGATTAAAAAAGGTTATAATAGAGCGCCCCACAGATCGCTACTTAGAGCTACTGGGCTAAAAGATGAGGATTTTGAAAAACCATTTATTGGTGTGGCAAACTCTTTTACAGAATTAATTCCAGGACACTTTTTCTTAAATAAAGTATCTGAGATAATTAAAGATGAAATTAGAAAGAATGGATGTGTCCCTTTTGAATTTAATACAATTGGAGTAGATGATGGAATAGCAATGGGACATGATGGAATGTTATACTCTTTGCCAAGTAGGGAAATTATTGCAAATTCTGTTGAAACAATGATGAATGCCCATAAGCTTGATGCTTTAATTGCTATTCCAAACTGTGATAAGATTGTTCCTGGAATGATAATGGGAGCTCTTAGAGTAAATGTGCCAACTGTTTTTGTAAGTGGTGGACCTATGGCAGCTGGACATTTAAGTGATGGAACACCGATAGATTTGGCTTCTGTATTTGAGGGTGTTGGAGCTTATGAAGCAGGTACAATTGATGAGAAGATGTTATATGAGCTTGAATGTAATGCATGTCCAAGTGGTGGAAGTTGTTCTGGAATGTTTACTGCAAATTCTATGAATACTCTAATGGAGGCTATGGGAATTGCGCTTCCAGGAAATGGAACTATTTTGGCTCTTACAAAGGAGAGAGAAGAGCTTTATAGAGCAGCTGCAAGAAGAATTTGTGAACTTGTAAAAGATGAAGAGAGTTATGAGAAGTTTAGATTAAGAAATATTTTAAATGAGAAAGCAGTTCATAATGCATTTGTAGTAGATATGGCAATGGGAGGAAGTACAAATACTATTTTACATATGTTAGCTATTGCAAATGAGGCTGGTGTTGATTTTGATATTGCCAAATTAAATGATATAAGTAGACATACTGCTCATATAGCTAAAATCTCTCCATCTTTAACAACTGTACATATGGAAGATATACATAGAGCAGGGGGAGTAAGTGCGGTTATGAAAGAGCTTAATAAAAGGGGAGATCTTTTAAAAGATAATTTAACTATTATGGGAGAAAATCTATTTAAAGTGATTGAGCCAGCTACTATTAAAGATCCAGAAATTATTCATCCTATTGATAATCCTTATTCTAAGGTTGGAGGATTAGCAATTTTATTTGGAAATTTGGCAAAAGAGGGAGCTGTAATTAAAAGTGCAGGAATAGTAGGAGATAGAGTATTTAAAGGAAAAGCTATCTGCTTTGATTCACAAGATGAAGCAATAAAAGGAATTACTTCTGGTAAAGTAAAAGAGGGGCATGTAGTAGTAATTAGATATGAGGGTCCAAAAGGTGGTCCTGGTATGCAAGAGATGCTCTCTCCAACAAGTCTTATTATGGGAATGGGACTTGGAGATAAAGTAGCTTTAATTACAGATGGTAGATTTAGTGGAGCTACAAGAGGAATTAGTATTGGACATATATCTCCAGAAGCAGCTGAGGGAGGAGTTATTGCTTTAATTGAAGATGGAGATGAGATCTTTATTGATGTAGATAATTATATTTTAGAATTGAGAGTTAGTGATGAGGAGCTTGAGAGAAGAAGAAAGAATTTTAAACCAAAAGAGAAAGAGCTAAAGAGTAGATGGTTAAGACAATATAGAAAGCTTGTTACTAATGCAAGTAATGGAGCAGTTTTAGAGGCATAGCCTTTTGCTCTCTAAAACTCCTCATCAATTAATGCGCAAATCATATGTCCAATTGTTATATGCATCTCTTGAATGCGAGGGGTGTTGTTTGAGGGAACAATTAGGTTAATATCTCCTAAATTTTTCATTATTCCTCCATCTTTGCCGCTAAGTGTAATTACTTTTGCTCCAATTTTTTTTGCACTCTCTATTGCATTAATTACATTTTTGCTATTTCCACTGGTTGATATGGCAATTAAAATATCATTTTCTTGAGCTAAAGCCTCAACTTGTCTTGAGAAGATAAATTCAAATCCATAATCATTTCCAATTGCAGTTAGGGCTGAAGTATCAGTTGTTAAAGCAACTGCACTAAGAGCTTTTCTTTCTTTTTTAAAACGACCACTAAGCTCAGCTGCAATATGTTGAGCATCTGCTGCACTTCCACCATTTCCACAAATTAAAATCTTTTTTCCACTCTTTAACGCCTCAATACAAAGCCCTGCAGCCTCTTTTACCTGTGGCAAAATCTGTTTTGTTTTTATTGCCACTTCAATATGCTCTTCTAAACAGTTATTTAATTTTTCCATTTTCTTCCCTTTAGCCTCTTCTCATCTTCTCAATAATTTTTGTTGTGCTTTTTCCATCAACAAAATCAATAAGTCTAACCTCTTTTGCAATATCGCTGCCAACTACCTCTTTATCTTTATAATCAGCTCCTTTAACTAAAATATCTGGTTTTACTTTTTTAATTAGGTTATATGGAGTATCCTCTTCAAAAATTACTACAAAATCAACTACTTCTAAACTTGCTAAAAGATACGCTCTATCAAACTCATCATTAACAGGGCGGCTTTTGCCCTTTAGGCGAGTTACTGAGCTATTTGAATTTAGTCCAACAATTAAAACATCTCCAAGAGCCTTTGCCTTTTGAAGATATTTCACATGCCCAAGATGCAAAATATCAAAACATCCATTTGTAAAGACAATTTTTTTATTATTTGCTCTTAAATCTTTTGCAATCTGCTCAATTTTATTAAAATCAACTATCTTATACTCAACACTATTATCAATTCTTCTTTGAGTCTCTTTTATCTCTTCAATG
>JAADEQ010000003.1 GCA_013153345.1 Campylobacterota bacterium
AGAGTGAGATTAGGAGGGCAAATATTAAATTTATCCATAAAAAGCGACTAGGAGTTGACCAAAAGTAGGTAAAGAGCCTTCTTTTTTCATCTTCTTTTTTTATCTTTAAACACTCTTTTTTATTACTAAGAGAGGTTTTATAAGAACTATATGTTGAAGAGATTCTTCCTAAAGATATATAAAAGAGGCTTATTGCAATTAGAATAAAAGATGAGACCAAAAAGAAGAGAATTAAAAAATCTATAATCTCATCTACCACTCTTTTTCCTTTATAGATTTAACCTCTCTTTTAAATATCTTGCAACTCCATCTTCATCATTGCTCCAAGGAAGCACAATATCAGCCTTTTGCTTTAGCTCATCAATTGCATTTTTAACTGCAACCTTAACTCCAGCCACCTCAAACATCCCCAAATCATTATGGCTATCTCCAAAAGCAGTTGTATCTTTAATATCAACTCCCTCAATCTCTTCAAGTTTAGCAAGTGCGTGAGCCTTATCTCCAAGAGGATTTAGAATTGTTATAAAATAGCAATTAATATATGGGTCTTTTGAGAGTTTTATCTCAATATTATCTTTAAAATTCTCTTTTAAAATCTTCTCTAACGCATAAGCTTTTTCTTTATTAGCTTGAAAGACAATTTTTAAATTATTTTCCTTTGCCTCTAATTTATCATTTGCAAAAACTCTTTTTCTATTTTTCATTGTCTTAAGTAGCTCTTGTTGATAGATATTTGGATTTTTTGGATATAAAAACTCCTCTCCACTACTGCTTAGCGCAACAATTAAAGGCTCAATATCAAGATTTTTTTTAGCCACTTCTAAAATAGCACTTCCAAGCTCTTTATTAATTGAGGCAAGGTGCAAAATCTTCCCATCTGGCTTTGCAATAATTACCCCATCAAGCAAAATTAGTGGCTCTTTTAGCTCAAGCCCCTTTAATAGCTCTTTTACTCCTGTATAGCTTCTTGCAGTTGCAATTGAGAGCTTTGTTTTTTGAGAGGCTCTATTCCAGATATCTTTTGTAAAATCACTCAAACTCATATCGCTTCTTAAAAGCGTAAAATCCAAATCACTAACAAAAAAACTACTCATCATCCCTCTTTAATCTATTAATATCTAAAAATGTATCATCATGAATATTTTTAAAAGAGGCTTTTAGAATTGTAAAAAGGTTATTATGCTTTTTTTCAAGCTCTTTTAGCCACTCTTTTGTATTTGCTCTATTATATGGCATCTTTGCTGCAATCTTCATTGTTGGGCAAGACTCATCTCCAATTGTAAAAAAATTATTATCTTTTGCAAAAAATCTTAACTGCTCCTCTCTTGCCTCAATTAATGGTCTAATTACATGAACCCCTCTTTTTGCCTTATAAATTGGTGGCATTGAGCGAAGCGCGCCATTATAAAAAAGATTCATAAAAAAGCTCTCAACCGCATCATCAAAATGGTGCCCTAAAGCAATCTTATTAAAGCCCCTCTCAAGTGCGTAGGTATAGAGCGCCCCTCTTCTCATTCTACTAAAATAGCTACAATATGAGCTTCCCTCTCTCATTGTATCTTGTGAAATCTCATATATATTGGTCTGATATATCTCATAAGGAATATCATACTCCTTGCAGTGATTTTCTAAAAAGCTATAATCTTCATCTTCCATCCCATAGCTAATTGTAACTGCTTGAAACTCAAACTTAAATGGTGCGTGCTGGTGCATATTTTTTATTAAATGTGCCATTGCAAGGGAATCTTTTCCTCCACTAAGAGCTACTAAGACTCTATCTTTATCTTTAATAAGGCGATAAGTTGCATTGGTTTTGCCAAAGGTTCTTAGAAGCTTTTTGCTAATTTTAGCCTTTTTGCTCAAATATATCCTTGCTATTTTTTATCTCTTCAACCATCTCTAAAATAAAATCTGCACTAATTTTTGCTGACTTTTCTAAAAACTTATCAAAATCAAAACTTGCATCCATATTAGCGCTATCACTAATTGCTCTTAAAATAAAAAATGGCACCCCAAAACTATCACAAACAAGCGCAACGCTATACCCTTCCATCTCAATTGCATCTGCTTCAAACTTCTTTGCAATCTCTTGCTTTTTTTCTTCTGAGCTAATAAATTGGTCTCCTGTTGCAATTGTGCCACCAATTAGCTTTATATTTTTTTTAGAAGCAACCCTTTTTGCAATCTCAATTAGCCTCTTATCACTATATACATAAACTTTCCCCTCTGGCACAAATCCAGGAGGATGGCCAAAAGCAGTAATATCTAAATCGTGCTTGCAAAGCCTTTTTGCATATATTAAATCACCAATTTTAAGCTCTTTATTAATTGCTCCTGCAACCCCGCTAAATAGCAATATATCGCACTTAAAATGCTCAATTAAAATTGTTGCACTAAGAGTTGAGTATACACACCCAATTTTTGAGTATGCAATAACAACTTCAACCCCTTTATAGACTGCTTCATAGTAGCTATTTTTTGCATACTCTATCTTTTTAATATTTTCAACTTTTTCTAATAGAGGCTCAATCTCTTCAACCATTGCCCCTAAGATTGCAATCTTCACTACATCTCCTCTAATGCTTTTATTGTCTCTTCAAGAGAGGCCATATTTGTAATATTAAAATGAGGCTTTTTGGTTAGCTTCTTATTTAACCCCTTTAATACATTTCCATGACCAAATTCAATATAGCAATCAACCTTATCATCATTATTTAAGATAGCTTGCTTATATAATACAGGAGAGATTAACTGCTTGCCAAGAAGCTCAATTGCCTCATCTTTTGAGCTATACTCTTTTGCAGTTACATTTGAAATCACATCTGCTCTAAACTCATCTTTAAGAGAGTTTTTTAGCTCATCCTTAAATGGCTCAACTGCGCTAATTAAAAGAGGGCAGTGGCTTGCAACTGACATATTAAGAAGCATTGCTCTTCTTGCTCCAGCTTCTTTTAGAGCACTCTCAAGCTTTATTAAATCATCTTTAATCCCTGCAACCACCACTTGACCAATAGTATTATAGTTTGCTGGCCAAACAGAAGCTCCTTTTTCTCTAAACTCTTTGCAAATTGCTTCAACCTTTTCATCATCAAGTCCAAGGCTAACTAACATCCCAACATCTTGCCCCTCGCAAGCCTTTGCCATTAGTTTTCCGCGCTTATGAACAAGCTCAACCCCATCCATCACATCAAGCGCTCCAACGCTACTATTTGCAGAAATCTCTCCTAAAGAGTGGCCAAGAGCAAAAGCAGGTTTTATTGGAAGCTCATTTTCAAATAGCTTATATGCAATCATACTAACAAGAAAGATTGCTGGTTGAGTAAACTCAGTCTTTTCTAAATTGCTATTGCTCTCAAATAAAAGCTTAGTAAAATCAATTTTTAATCTATCTGAGGCTTTTTGAATCATCTCTTTTGCAAATGAAGAAGATTTATAAAAATCCTCTCCCATTCCCACCGCCTGCGAGCCTTGCCCCGGAAATAAAAATGCACACTTCATCTTATAATCCTTTTATATATTTTTTAATAATGGCTCCATCAATAAAAGCTTTAGCAACAATTTCAACCTCATCTTCATTTGAAATTAATGCTAAAACTTTTGTATCCCATAAATACTCATCTGCTATTTTTTGAATCTCTTTTGCAAACTCAAACTCACCTATAATATAGCTTGCATTAAAATGGTTTGCAATAATAGCCTCTTTTATTGAAGAAGTTAATATACCATAAGGAATTTCATTAGAAGCACAATATTTTAAAAGATTATAGGGCTCTTTAACTTCATCTAAAATAATAATATCTTTTGGAGTTGTCTTTAAAATATCTTCTTTTGAGTTAACTTTTATAAAATTTGGGCTATTAATATCTTTAAATCCAAAAATTAGCATCACTTTTCCTTAATGCAATCACTACAATAATACTCTTTATTTTTAAAAATAGCTTCTTTTTGAGTAATATATACTCCGCACTTATTACACTCAACTAAAGTATTCTCTTCAAGCTCTTTAACTTCATCAACTTCACTTATATTTTCTTTCTTTTTAAATTTTGGCACTTCTATTTTACCACCAAAAAATCTATATAGCAAGTAAATTATAATAATTAGAAAAATTATTTTTAAAACCATAAAAAAATACTCACTCTTTTTATTGTAATTATATCTAAAAGCCAAAAATTAAAAGCTTAATCCCCAATAAATAGGGGAGAGAAGAAAAAATTTAGGTGCATAAAAAGGAATTAAAAATCGTAAGTTACTCCCGTAGTAAATGCTCCAGAGCTAAAAGATGCTGGCTGGTTTTTGTAGGTGCCATCCTCATCTTCCCCAAAATATGTATAGTCTACAAATAGTTTAAAGTTATTAGGAAGTTTATAGTTTGCTCCAATTCCAATTTGAGGTGATGTGGTAGAGCTTCTTACATCTTCGCTATTTACTGATTTAGTTAGAGTTTTTCCATATCCTAAAAGAGAGTATACACTTAAATCTTTATAGAGCTTATATTTAGGTTTTAAAAATATTCCCCAGCTCTTAAAATCTATTCCCTCATCATATCCCACTGAGACTAAAGCTCTACTCTCAGCAGCTAGATATTGATTGATGTTATATCCAGCTATAATGGTAAAATCTAGCATTGTATCTGAGGTACTCAAACTTGGATTATCTATATCTAACCAGGAGCCAGCTAACCCCATTCCTGCATAAAATCCACTCTTTAGCTCTTCTGGAGTAATTATATCTGGCATATAGAGCATTTTTGCCTCTGGAGACATATTTTTAATCTCCTCTTTTGTAAACTCTTTTGCTACTAATGGTAGAGATATTAGAAGAAGAGAGAGTAGTGCTCGTTTCATCTTTTAAACTCCCAATTTTTTCATATTATAACATATTAAATTAGTAAAAATCTTAAAGGGAGAAAAAATAATCAATTTTATGGGGTAGAATAGTAAAAAATTACACTTTATTTCCAATAAAGAGGGGAGGGAGGTTATTTTAAAGAATCTAAGATTTTGCTAAATGCATCCTCAAAAGCTTTTAGCCCCTCATCCATTAGCTCTTTATAGACTTGAGGCATACTAATTCCATTTTGTTCAAGTCTTTTAAAATAATCATCAATAACCTCAGGACAAATTGGCAAAGCAAGCTCACCTTTATTTGGATTTGCCTCAAATGCCTCAATTGTATCAAGTGGAGCAGTATTAATGCTGTGTTTTGCATAAAGACTTGTAATATAGTAATCTTTTGGCAAATCTTGCCCCTCTTTTACTCCAGTGCTTGCAAATAAGGCTTTAATTGCCGGGTGTCTATTTTCTCTAATAATATTATATATCTTTGCAGCATTAAAAATTCCAGTCTTTGAAGGAGGAATTCCAAGCTTTTTTAATTTATCATCAAGTTTTCTATCAAAGCGACTAACAAAAATGCTAATTACACCCTCAACTCTTCCCTCATCAAACTCACTTGTAAAGCGGCTAACTCCTTTTTTCATCGCATTTAGCGCCTCAATTGCTTGCTTTGGAGAAAAAACTAAAGTTGCATTGACGCTAATTCCTTTTGCCATTAGCTCTTCCATCGCCTCATATCCAGCCTCAGTTGCTGGCACCTTTATCATCACATTTGGCTCATCAATCTCTTTAAATAGTCTAACTCCCTCTTCAATTGTTGCTTTTGCATCATTGCTTAAGAATGGGTCCACTTCAATACTAACATACCCCTCTAATGCCTGCTCATAAAAAGGTCTAAGAGCTTTTGCTGCTGCTTTAATATCAGCCACTGCTAAAGCTTCATATTTCTCTTTTGCAGATAATCCTTCAAGCTCTTTTAGCTGCTCTTTATATGCAGGAGAGTTAATTATTGCATTTGCAAAGATAGATGGATTACTTGTTGCCCCATCTACAATCTCATCTTCTAACATCTTTTTAAATTTAGTATTGATAAAATCTCTTTCAATAAAATCTACCCACAGCGAGAATCCGCTTCTCTCATCAATCATCTTTATACTCCCATTTTAAGTTCTGCCAATCCTCAATCCCATCTCCAGAAGATAGGGCAACTTCAAGCTTATCTAAATAGATATCTCTATCAATAAGCTTTGCTCCTAAACTTTGGAGGTGAGTTGTAGGAACTTGACAATCGATGAAATGATAACCTTTAATTGCTAAAACATCACTTAGAGCCTTTAGTGCAATCTTAGAGCCATTTGGTTTTATTGAGACCATACTCTCTCCAAAAAAGGCTTTTCCCATCGCAACTCCATAAAGGCCGCCCCAAAAGTTATCCTCCTCATCATACACCTCAACTGAATGTGCAAAACCCATATGATAAAGCTCAGTATATGCTTCTCTCATTGACTTAATTAGCCAAGTTCCCTCTTTATACTCTCTTGTTTTTGCACAAAGCAAAATGGTCTTTTCAAAATCTCTATCAAAATAGACCTTATATTTTTTATTTCTTAAAATTTTTCTAAAAGATTTAGTAACCTTAAACTCATTTGGATAGAGAATCAATCTTGGATTTGGAGACCACCACAAAATTGGATCATTCTCATTAAACCAAGGAAAAATCCCTTTTCTATATGCACTTAAGATTCTATTTGGCTCAAGCCCTCCACCATAAGCTAAAAGCCCCTCATCACTTGCAAAGCGAGGATTTGGAAAAGAGAAGCTAAATTTGCTAAGAGGGGGGATAAAGTAATCCTCATCAAATATTGAAGCCATCACTCAACCTCTATCTTAAACTCTCCATTACTAAATCCAATTTTTACAACACCACCTTTTTTAAGCTCTCCAAATAGCATTAAATCAGTTAGCTTTGGTTTTATCTCATCATCAATAATTCTTGCAATCTCTCTTGCTCCAAATTCGCTATGAGCCTTTTTAGCAATCTCTTTAATAGCAGCAGGGCTTAGTTTTAGCTCCACTTTTTTATCTTTTAGCTGACTATTTAGCTTATCAATCTCAATCTTTACAATATCTTCAAGCTCTTTTATTCCAAGCTCATTAAACTCAACCACTGCACTTAATCTATTTCTAAACTCACTGCTAAAGAAATCTTTTATTGCCTTAAAGGTCTTTAGTGAGTTATCCTTATTAAAGCCCATAACATTTGGCTCTTTTGTCCCAAGATTTGAAGTCATTATCAAAATTACATGTTTAAAATCACTCACAACTCCATTATTATCAGTTAGCTTTGCTCCATCCATAATCTGAAGCAAAATATTCATAATATCAGGATGGGCTTTTTCTATCTCATCAAGCAAAAGCACCGTGTGAGGATTTTTCTTTATCATCTCAGTCAAAAGGCCACCTTGCTCAAATCCAACATATCCAGGAGGTGCTCCAATTAGGCGGCTAACTGAGTGCTTTTCCATATATTCACTCATATCAAGCCTATAAAAATTTACCCCAAGCTCATTTGCAAGCTCTCTTGATAGGGCTGTCTTTCCAACTCCAGTTGGTCCAACAAACAAAAAGCTTCCAATTGGAGTATCAGCTCTATTTAATCCAGCATATGAGCGCTTAATTGCCTCAACTAAAGTATCAATTGCTTTTTCTTGTCCAACAATCTTTTTCTTTAATCTCTTTGCAAGGTTTTTTAGCTTTGAGGTGTCATCTTTATCGATGCTATCAATTGGAAGTTTTAGCATCTTTGAGACAATCTCTTTTACTTCTTTTTTCTCAATTAATTTATCTTTATCACCCCTTAGCATAAAATGAGCCCCAGCATCATCAATTATATCAATTGCCTTATCTGGCAGATATTTATCATGAATATATCTAACGCTCAAATCAATTGCCTCTTGAAGCGCATCGTCACTAAATTTAATACTATGAAAATCTTCATACTTTTGCTGAAGACCCTTTAGAATCTTAAATGTATCATCAACTGAAGGCTCATTTATATCAATCTTTCCAAAGCGTCTTGATAGCGCCTTATCTTTATCAAAAAAGTTTCTATATTCATTAAAGGTGGTTGCTCCAATACACTTTAGCTCTCCTCTAGCTAGTGCTGGCTTTAGGAGGTTGCTTGCATCAAGGCTTCCTCCACCAGTGCTTCCAGCCCCAACTAAGGTATGAATCTCATCAATAAAAAGAATTGAGTTTTTAACCTCTTTTAGCTCCTCTAAAACTCCTTTTAGGCGCTTTTCAAAATCGCCTCTATATTTAGTGCCAGCAAGCAAGCTTCCCATATCAAGGGCAAAGACTTTTGCATCTTTTAAGATATCTGGCACCTCGCCTTTTGAGATTTTTAGAGCAAGCCCCTCAGCAATTGCAGTCTTTCCAACCCCTGGCTCTCCAACTAAGAGCGGATTGTTTTTCTTTCTTCTGCAAAGAATCTGCATTACTCTATCAATCTCTCTTTCTCTTCCAATTACCTCATCAATTTTGCCCTCTTTAGCAAGAGAAGTTAACTCAATTGTAAACTCTTGAAGATTTGGATACTCTTTTATATCATCTTCAAACTCCACATCTATCTCATCACTTGCTCCAATCCCATGAGAGATATACTCTAAAATATCTAATCTATCAATTCCCTCTTGCTCAATTAATCTTTTTGCAAAACTATCATCTTGAAGCATAATTGAAGCTAGCATATCCCCAATTGTTGCTTCTTTTTTCCCTGAGCTATTTACATGAATCATCATCTCACTAATTGCTTTAGATAGTGAGACCGTCTCAATTGGGTCAATCTCTTGCTCAATAATAGGAACATATTTACTTAAATATTTATTTAATTCTTGAGTTAAAAATTCAATATCTGCTCCTAAATCTTTTAGAATCTTTTGGCCCTCTTTTGAGGTTGCAATTGCTAAAAGAATATGCTCTATTGTTAAATATTCATGATGGCGCTCTTTTGCAATTGCGACCCCTTTTGCAAAAACTTCATTTAGATTAATATTTATCATAACTCTACCTTTCTAATTCCATCGTTGCAAGAAGAGGAAAGCCATTTGCTCGAGCTAAACTTTTTACTTGCTCAACTTTTGTTGCAGCAATATCTTTAACATATACTCCGCAAACAGCTTTTCCTTGGGTGTGAACCTTCCACATTAAATCTTCTGCCTCGTCTAAATTTTTATGAAAAACTTTCATTAATATATCTATAACAAAATCCATTGGTGTATAATCATCATTATGCAAAATGACTTTATACATTGGTGGATTATCAATACTTAACTCAACTTCACTTGCCTCTTTAATTTTTGGCACGCTTTAACTCCTAATAATGTTTATATTATAATTATACTAAAAAAGTGTTTATTATGGCAAAAATATTGTTTATCACAGCAACAAATACAAATATTGGCAAAACTTACGCATCAATTCAAATATTAAAAAAACTCGCTTTAATTGGCTACAAAGTAGGAGCTTGTAAACCAATTGAAACAGGTGTAGATAATATACCACAAGATGCTCATAAATTATTAACAATTGTTAAACAAAACAATAATAGATTTAAACATCTAACACCTTTAGATATTACTGCTTATAGTTTTAAGCTTCCAGCAGCACCCTTTGTTGCTGATACTAAAGGTATTATTAATATAGCAAAGGTTTGTGAAAAAATTATGGAATTGAGCTCTTATTGCGATATTTTAGTTGTTGAAGGGGCTGGAGGGTTAATGGTTCCTATTAAACGGGACTATTTTATGATTGATTTAATTAAAGAATTGGATGCAAAGACCCTTTTAGTTACCCCTAGCTATTTGGGCTCTATTAATGAGACTCTTTTATCAATTAAGGCTTTAGAGGATAAAGATATAGATTTTGATTGGGTAGTTAATCTCTATAGAGATAAAGAGGAGTTTAAAAAGATTACTAAACCCTTTTATGATGCCTATTTTAAAGAGTGGCAAACTCTTGATGAGTATATAAAGACTCTATCGTAAAAGTTTAGGGTATAAAAAGAGAGAGCTTTTCCCCTTTTTAAAACTGCTCCAATCTCCTTTAAACTCAAGCTTTACAACTCCACTCGTAGGAAGATTATCAATCGTTAAATTAGAGTAGCTATTTATAAATTCTGTAAAGTCAGGATTATGCCCAACAATAATTAAAGAGTCTATTTTATTATCAACCTCTTTAATGGTCTGTAAAATTTTATTGGTTCCTTCAAAGTAGAGTCTCTTATCAACTTTTATATCTTCAATCTCATATCTTAAGAAAGCAGCCGCAATCTCAGCAGTAATTAAGGCTCTTTTTGCAGGACTGCTAATTATTAAATTAGCTTTGACTCCTCTTTTTCTCAGCTCTTTTGAGATTAGTAAAATATCTTCATATCCTCTTTTCTTAAGCCCTCTTTCAAGGTCGCTATTAAATGGCTCATCCCAGCTTGATTTTGCATGGCGCATAATATATAGACTCTTCAATTTCCCCCCTTTAAATTGATATCTTAATTTTATCACTATTTGGTATAATATCTTTTTAAAAAAGGCGTTTGATGCAACATTTAGTAGATATTGATGACTTAGATATATCTAAAATTGAAAAAATTTTAGAAGATGCCAAATCTTTTAAGAAAAAGATGCCTCCAAAACTACTCTCAGATAAATTGATAATTACTCTTTTTTTTGAGCCCTCAACAAGAACAAGAAGCTCTTTTGAAGTTGCTGCAAAGAGACTTGGAGCAAGTGTTGTCCATCTTGACCCGGCAAAATCTTCCACTAAAAAGGGAGAGACGCTTGAAGATACCTTTGCAAATTTGGCGGCAATGGGGCCAGATGGGGTGATTGTTAGACACTCAAAAGATGAGACTGCTAAAATCTTAGCTGATATGGATTTAGTGCCTGTAATTAATGCAGGAACTGGAAAATCAGCCCATCCAACTCAAGCCCTACTTGATTTGTTTACTATAAAGGAGCACTTTGGTGATATAGAGGGCAAAAAGATAACTATTGTTGGAGATATCGCAAACTCAAGAGTTGCAAGCTCTGGAATAAAGCTATTTCAAAAAATGGGACTTGATATTACCTTGGTTGCTCCAAAAGAGTTTATGCCAAAGACCACTTTAAAAAACACTCCATCCTTAGAAGAGGGAATTAAAGAAGCTGATATTATAATGAGCCTTAGAGCTCAACTTGAGCGTCACGCAAAGCCAATTTTTGAAGATTATAGCGAGTATGCAAAGCACTATTGCATTAAAAAGAGGCATCTAAGAGATAATCTTTTAATAATGCATCCAGGACCTGTTATGAGAAATATTGATATTAGCGATGAGGTATTGGAGTCTAAAAACTCTCTTGTATTAGAGCAGGTAAGAAATGGTGTTTTTATTAGAATGGCAATCTTAAAATATATTTTGCTTGATAGTAGATGAAGTTTTTACCACCAAAAGAGGGCTTTAATAAAATCTCTGCTTTAGCCTCAAAAAATATCCCCTTTTTATTTATTATCTCTTATGATAAGAGTAAAATTTTTGTAGAGCCTCTTTTAAGTTTGCCAAAAGAGATAGAGTTCTCTTTTAATAGCTCTTTTAATAATATTGGCAAAAAGGGGTATTTGGCTAAATATCCAATTAATTTTAATGAGTATCTAAGCGCTTTTAATAGGGTAATTGAAAATATTAAAGCTGGAAATAGTTATCTTTTTAATTTAACTTTCAAAACATCAATCTCTACAAATTTGGAGCTAAAAGAGATTTTTAAATATGCAAAGGCTCCCTTTAAGCTCTATA